>NZ_JBHUMP010000004.1:0-224420 GCF_042685005.1 Sulfitobacter aestuarii
AAGGGATTTAGTGGCGGAGAGACAGGGATTCGAACCCTGGGAACCCGTGAAGGCTCAACGGTTTTCGAGACCGCCCCGTTCGACCACTCCGGCACCTCTCCGCGGGGGTCTGGTGGGGGGCGTTTAGTCGGGTTTGGCGGGGGTGGCAAGGGGGTTTCGGCATCGAGCCGCCTTTGACGCTGATTTTCATTGCCCCCGGCAGGGGATGACCTAAGCTGAAGGCCAGTTTTTCCGTAAAGGAGCCGCCGATGCCCGCGTCGATCCGACAGATTCCATTCCAGATTATCCTGATCCTGACGCTCCTTGCCGCTTTCGTGACGGGCCCGGCGCAAGCGGCGGATCGGGCCCGGCTCGAGGCGTTTCTTGAGGTCACCGGCTTTGACGTCGCGCTCGAAAGCATCAGGCTTTCCGCCGATTCCGCGCCCGGTATGCTGGGGCTTGAGGCTGAGGATTTCGGTTCCGAATGGTCGCGGCTGGTGCAGGAGATCTTCGCCACCGAACTCATGCATGACATGGCGCTGGAGATTCTCGGCGAGACGCTCAGCGACGCGCTGCTCAGCCATGCCGCCGATTTCTATGCCAGCGAGCTCGGCCAGCGGCTGGTTGCGGCCGAGAATGCCGCGCATATGATCGAGGAGGACGGTCTAAAGACCGAAGCGGGAGAGCAGATCATCGCCGCGCTCGAACGGATCGGCTCGCCGCGGCTGACGATTCTGCACAGGCTCAACGGCGCCAGCGACGTGGAGGATTTTTCGGTGCGCGCCATACAGGAAGTGCAGATCCGGTTCCTGATGGCCGCCGCCGCTGCCGGGGTGATCGAGCTGCGCATGGAGGAGCCCGATCTGCGTGAAGCGATGCGCGCCGAACAGGACGATCTGCGTGCTTCGATCCGCGAGAGCGCGCTGGCCGGATCCGCCTATACATACCAGGCGTTTTCCGATGGGGAGCTGGCCGAATATGCCGAGGCGCTGGAACAGCCGAAGATGCAGAAGGTCTATGAGCTGATGAACGCCGTGCAATACGAGATCATGGCGAACCGTTTCGAGGCGGTGGCGGCGCGGCTGTCGAACATGCAGCCGAGCCAGGACCTGTGATGCGAACTGCTCTGCTGTTGGGGCCGCTGCTGGCGGTTCTGGCGCAGCCCCTCTGGGCGGATGCGCGGATGACAATCCTTGTCGACCTGCTGCAACTGCCGGAGACCGCGCGCATCCTGCATCAGGAGGATCTCGCCTATGCCGAGGAGCTGCACGGCGACATGCTCGGCGGCGATGCGGGGCTGGCATGGCAGGTGCAGGTCGAGGCGATCCTTGAACCCGCACGGGTGATCGAAACCGTCCGGCGGGCGCTGGAGGCCGAGATCGAAGGGCCGCTGCTCGAACAGACGATCACCTTCCTGCGCAGCGACCTCGGCGCCCGCACCGTGACGCTGGAGAATGCCGCCAGAACGGAGATCGCCGACGAAGCGGTCGAGACGGCGGCGCGGCAGCGCTATGCGGAGCTGGCGGGGAGCGGCAGCGCCCGGCTGGCCCTGCTCGAGCGGCTCGCCGCCGCGGGTGACATGATCGACCGCAATGTGACCAGCGCGATGAATGCGAATTTCCAGTTCATGCGGGGCATGGCCGAGGGCGGGGCCTATGAGATGAGCGAGGCGGATATGCTGGCGGACATCACCGGCCAGGCCGATGCCATTACCGAGGACACCGAGGCGTGGCTCTACGGTTACATGCTCCTGGCCTATCATCCGCTCAGCGATGCGGAGCTGCGTGCCTATGCGGAATTTTCCGAGACCGAGGCCGGGCGGGCGCTGAACCGTGGCCTGTTCAATGGGATCGAAGCTTCCTATGCGGATATTTCCTATGGGCTGGGCCGGGTCGTGGCGCTCAACCTGCGGGCCGAGGAACTTTGAGCTTGGGGCCGATGTAAAATCCACGTAATTGTCGGGAGCGGCTTGACTTGCCCGGGCAGAGCGCCGATAAGCCCGCATCCCGACGGAGACTCCGTTTTCGGGAATGTATTCAATGACGCCCAAGGGCGCGCAGTCCGCGGTGACCATCCGGTCGCAAACGCCCGCAAGGGGACCACAAGACGCGAAAGACAAGAGAAGGAAGACGCATGTTTGCGGTCATCAAGACAGGCGGCAAGCAATACAGGGTTCAGTCCGGCGATATGCTGCGGGTTGAACGTATTGCGGCAGATGCTGGTGAGAAGGTACAATTCAACGACGTGCTGATGCTGGGCGGCGATAGCCCCAAGGTCGGCGCGCCGCTGGTAGAGGACGCGGGCGTTCAGGCCGAAGTCGTCGATCAGATCAAGGGCGAGAAGGTGATTCACTTCGTGAAGCGCCGCCGGAAACATTCGTCCAAGCGCACCAAGGGCCACCGTCAGAAGCTGACGCTGGTGAAGATCACTGATATCCTGGCATCGGGCGCGGGCAAGTCCGACGTCAAGCAGGCCATCGGTACCGGTTCGGTCAGCGCGGCCGCGGTTTCGGCGATCAAGGGCAAGTCGGATGCGACTGCCGCGAAACCCGCCAAGACCAAGAAGGCCGCCGCCTCGAAAGCTGCGCCGAAAGCCGAAGCGACCGCAGGCGCCGACGACCTGAAGGCCCTGAGCGGCGTCGGTCCGGCTCTGGAAAAGAAGCTGCATGCCGCCGGCGTGACCTCCTTCGAGCAGATCGCAGGCTGGTCGCAGGACGAGATCGACGCGATGAACGAGAAACTGTCGTTCAAGGGCCGGATCGAGCGTGAAGGCTGGGTCGAGCAGGCCAAAGAACTGAGCAAAGGCTAAGGAGAGACCAAATGGCACATAAAAAAGCAGGCGGCTCATCCCGTAACGGGCGCGACTCAGCGGGTCGTCGTCTTGGCGTGAAGAAATATGGCGGCGAAGCCGTCATCCCCGGCAACATCATCGTGCGTCAGCGCGGCACCAAATTCTGGCCCGCAGAAGGCGTCGGCATGGGCAAGGATCACACGATCTTCGCGACCGTCGATGGTTCGGTGACCTTCCACAAGGGTCTGAAAAACCGTACCTTCATTTCGGTTCTGCCAGTGGCGGAGGCCGCAGAGTAAGCGCCACCCGAAGGGTTTTGAACAATCAGGGATCGGCGGGCATCGCCGGTCCCTTTTCACATTTCCGATCTGAAAAGCTGAGACCTGTCAGCATGAATGTCGCCATCACCAGTTTCGCGATCTTCGCGGCCTCGCAGGTCGGGACCCCGGGCCCGGCCAATATGGCGCTGATGGCCACCGGGGCGCGATACGGTTTTCGCGCGGCATTGCCCTTCGTGGCAGGAGTCGCGCTCGGCAAGCAATTGGTGATCTGGCCGGTGGGCTTCGGCCTGATGGACCTGGCGGGCCGTGCGCCCTGGGTGTTCGAGATGCTGAAATACGCATCGGCGGCCTATATTTTCTGGCTCGCCTGGAAGGTGGCCAATCTGCGCCTTGGTGCCGGTACGGGGGCAGGGGCGGCGGCACCCGGATTCCTGGCCGGGTTGGCGGTGCATCCGCTGAACCCGAAGGCCTGGGCAATGATCGTCGGCGGCTTCACCGCCTTCGTCGCCCCCGGTACCCCGGCTTTGGAAGCGACCGCGATCATCGCCGCGGTGCTGCTGCTCAGCCAGATCGTTTTGCATCCGCTCTGGACCCTCGCCGGTGCACGCATCGCGCGCAGCGTCGCCGGAACCGCGGCGGAACCCCTATTGATGAGGATTTTGGCCGGGCTTACAGTGGCTTCGGTCCTGTTCGTATTGTTCGGAGGAGGGACATAACGATGAACGTACAAGTGAGTTTCAACCAGCAGGTGATCGAAACCGAACGGTTCGACCTGCGGCCGCTGCGCCGGTCCGATCAGGGGCTGATCGAGATGTATGCAGGCGACAAGCGGGTGGCGTTGAACACCTTGTCGATCCCGCATCCGCTGCCGCCCGGGGTCATCGAGGCCTTCATCGCGCGCGCGCTCGCCGAGCCGCGCGACGAGGATGTCTGGGTGATGGACGGCACCAAATCCGACAGCTCCGAAGTGATGGGGCTGATCTCGCTGACCCGGCTCGACCGCAACCAGACCGAGGTCGGCTATTGGGTCGCGCCCGCTTTCTGGAACACCCATCTCGCCTCCGATGCGGTGCAGGCCTTGATCGAGACCAATCCGCTGGGCAACGACACGATGTTCGCCGCGGTCTTCCATGACAATCCGGCCTCGGCGAAGGTGCTCACCAATGCCGGATTCGTCTATCTCGGTGATGCGGAAACCTATTGCCTGGCGCGCGATGCAACCGTACCTACCTGGACATACAGCCGCAAACTCTGACGCCCGAAAGGCCATGCGATGAAATTCCTCGACCTCTGCAAAGTCTATATCCGCTCCGGCGCGGGCGGCGGCGGCTGCGTGTCCTTCCGGCGCGAGAAATACATCGAATTCGGCGGCCCCGATGGCGGCGACGGCGGCAGTGGCGGCTCGGTCTGGGTCGAAGCGGTCGATGGGCTCAACACGCTGATCGACTTCCGTTACCAGCAGCATTTTTTCGCAAAGAACGGCCAGCCCGGCATGGGCAAGCAGCGGACGGGCAAGGATGGCGAGGATATCGTCCTGCGGGTGCCTGTCGGGACGGAAATCCTCGACGAGGACCAGGAAACCCTGATCTGCGATCTGACCGAACTCGGCCAACGCGTGCAGCTCGCGCGCGGGGGCAATGGCGGTTTCGGCAACCTGCATTTCAAATCGGCAACCAACCAGGCGCCGCGCCGCGCCAATCCGGGTCAGGACGGGGTCGAGCGCACGCTCTGGCTGCGGCTCAAGCTGATCGCGGATGTCGGGCTGCTCGGTCTGCCCAATGCCGGGAAGTCGACCTTCCTCGCCGCAACGTCCAACGCGCGTCCCAAGATCGCCGATTATCCTTTCACCACCCTGCATCCGAACCTCGGGGTGGTCGGCGTGGACAATACCGAATTCGTGGTCGCCGACATTCCCGGCCTGATCGAGGGCGCCTCCGAGGGCCGGGGGCTGGGCGATCTGTTTCTCGGCCATGTGGAGCGCTGCGCCGTCCTGCTGCATCTGATCGATGGTACGTCGCAAACCATTGCCGAGGATTACCGCACGATCATCAACGAGCTTGAGGCCTATGGCGGCGAACTGGCGGAGAAACCGCGTGTCACCGTTTTGAACAAGATCGATGCGCTGGATGAAGATCAACGTACAAGTGCCAGAGATGAATTGCAAAAAGCTTCAGGCGGTAAGATCATGCTGATGTCGAGCGTGGCGCGCGACGGGTTGACGGAGGTGCTGCGGGTGCTGCGCAGCAATATCGACGATGACCGGCTGCGCTTCCGCTCCGAAGAGGACGAGACACCGTGGCAACCCTGAGCGACGCACAACGCATTGTGGTCAAGATCGGCTCGGCGCTGCTGGTTGACCGCGACAGCGGCGCGTTGCGCAGCGCCTGGCTGCGCAGTTTGGCCGAGGATGTCGCCTGGCTGAAAGGGCTCGGCAAGGATGTCGTTCTGGTCTCCTCCGGGTCGATTGCCCTGGGGCGCGGGGTGCTCGGCCTGCCGCCCAGCACGCTGGCGCTGGAACAATCCCAGGCCGCCGCAGCCGTCGGGCAGATCCGTCTGGCGCGGGCCTATGAGGAAGTGCTGGCACCGCACGGGATCACCACGGCGCAGGTTCTGCTGACCCTGGACGACAGCGCCGACCGGCGGCGCTATCTCAACAGCCGCGCGACGCTCGAACAATTGCTCAGCCTGGGCGTCGTGCCGATCGTGAACGAGAACGACACCATCGCCACCGACGAGATCCGGTTCGGCGACAACGACCGGCTGGCGGCACAGATCGCCGTCACGGCCGGCGCGGACCAGCTAATCCTGCTGTCGGATGTCGACGGGTTCTATACCGCCAATCCGGCCGATGACCCCGGGGCCACCCGCTTTGACGTGATCGAGCGGATCACGCCGCAGATCGAGGCGATGGCCGGGGATGCGGGTTCGGGCCTCTCGAAAGGCGGCATGAAGACCAAGCTGCTGGCCGCGCGTACCGCGACGGCGGCGGGCTGCGCGCTGGCGATTACCGAGGGCTCCGTCCTGCATCCGCTGACTGCGCTCGAAGCGGGCGCCAACGCGACCTGGTTCACCGCGCAGACCGATCCTCACGCGGCGCGCAAACGCTGGATCGCGGCGATGAAGCCGCGCGGGGCGGTGAGCCTGGATGCCGGGGCCGTCGCCGCCATGGCGCGGGGCAAATCCCTGCTGCCTGCGGGGATCACCGATGTGGCCGGACCTTTCGGGCGCGGCGATGCGATCGCCATGCTCGATGGCGCCGGTCACGTCATCGGCCACGGGTTGAGCCGCTATACCTCGCTGGAGGCGGAACAGATCAAGGGCCATCAGTCGAGCGAGATCGAAGCGCTGCTCGGCTATCCGGGCCGCGCCGCCTTGATACATCGCGACGATATGGCATGCTGATCGACGCTTTCGCCGCCGGTCAGGCCGGGAAAACGCGTTGGGATCACTTCAGGAAACAGGGACAGGTTGATGAAAGATATGGATAACATTCCTGAACTCATGGCCGACATCGGCACGAGGGCCAGAGCCGCGGCAGCGATGCTGGCCAGCGCCAGCCCGGATGCGAAGCAATTGGCCCTCGAAACGGCCGCCGAGTCGGTCTGGGACCGCCGGGCCGAGATTCTGGGGGGCAATGGGCAGGACCTCGCCTTTGGTCGGGACAAGGGGCTGAGTGCGGCAATGATGGACCGGCTCACCCTCGACGAAGAGCGGTTGCGGGGCATCGTTGCTGGTCTACGCAGCATCGCCGCGCAGGTGGATCCGGTCGGCGAAGTGCTGGCGGAATGGGACCAGCCTTCGGGTCTGCACATCAAGCGGGTGCGCACGCCGCTCGGGGTGATCGGGGTGATCTACGAAAGCCGCCCCAATGTGACGGCGGATGCCGGGGCGCTCTGTCTGAAAGCGGGCAACGCGGTGATCCTGCGCGGGGGGTCGGAATCCTTTCACTCCTCGCGCGCGCTGCATGAGTGTCTGCAACACGGATTGCGCGCTGCCGATCTGCCCGAAGATGCGATCCAGTTGGTACCGACCCGGGACCGGGCAGCGGTCAGCGAGATGTTGAGGATGACCGATCACATCGACGTCATCGTGCCGCGCGGCGGCAAGGGGCTGGTCGGGCTGGTGCAGCGCGAGGCCCGGGTGCCGGTGTTTGCCCATCTGGAGGGGATCGTGCATATCTATATCGACAAGGACGCCGATCCCGAGAAGGTGCTGAAGGTCGTGCTCAACGCCAAGACCCGTCGGACCGGGATCTGCGGTGCGGCGGAATGTCTTCTGATTCATCAGGATGTCGCCAAGACCATCGGGCGGGGCGTGATCATGGCGCTGATCGATGCCGGGGTCGAGGTGCGCGCCGATGCGACTCTTGCCGAAATCTCCGGAACCGTTGCGGCAGGTGACGAAGATTGGGGCCGCGAATATCTCGACATGATCATCGCGGCCCGACAGGTGCCCGATATCGATGCGGCGATCGCGCATATCCGTCAATACGGCTCCAGCCACACGGATTGCATCATCACGGAAGATCCCGGAGCGGCGGAGAAATTCATGAACCGTCTCGATTCCGCGATCCTGATGCACAACGTTTCGACGCAATTCGCCGACGGCGGTGAGTTCGGCATGGGGGCCGAGATCGGCATTGCCACGGGCAAGATGCATGCGCGTGGCCCGGTGGGCGCGGCACAATTGACCAGTTTCAAATATCTGGTCACCGGCGACGGCAGCGTGCGGCGCTAGAAACTCAGGGTCACCGTCTGGGTGTCCGTCAGCATGCGCAGGTCACATCCGGCATCGGCGGCGACTTGCGGAAGCAGGGCGAATTGCACATGGGCGGGCTGCAGCTCCGCCTGCTGCTCCTGTCCCTTGAGCAGGCCCCAGAGCGGCGCATCGATGTTGAGCTTCTCCGCGCTGCCGTTCAACTGCCATTTTCCCTGGTTGAGCAGGATCTGCACCTCCCCCCCATAGGGCATCGCGCTTTCAAGGCACATCAACCCCAGGAAGGTCAGCCGCAACATGGTGCGCGGTTGCGATTTCAGCGGCGCGAAGCTGACATCCAGCCGCCCGGTACCGTAAAGGTCGCGCAGGATCGACATCGTTTCCGAACGCCTGATCATCTGTTCGCCCGCCGCGCCGAAGGCGATGCGGAAATAGCGGATTCTCGCGGTCGCGGCCTCGACGCTTTCGTTGATCAGCTCAAGCTCCGCTCCGGCGCCGCCGCCAGACATCGTCAAAAGCTCCATACCGTTGTTGATGGCGCCGATTGGCGATATGAGGTCATGACATATGCGGCTGCCGATCAGGGCGGCCAGATTGATGTTGCTTTGGCCCAATTCAGCCTCCACCAAAGTTAGGAAAGTGAATGGACGATCTCAACGCCATGCTGACACCAGGCATGCTGGTGCGCCATCCTAACAGGCCGGATTGGGGCGTCGGACAGGTGCAGAGCAACATCAACGGCAAGTTGACGGTAAATTTTCGCGATGAGGGGAAGATCGTCATAGAATCCTTCCGAATTGGCATGTTGCCGGTCTTTGATGACGGATCATCCTTTTCAAATGGTTAACGTCGCCGGAATCCTTCGCGGTATCCACTGCGAGCAAGGCCCTGGAGCGGCGCGGGGCGCCGCGAGGATTGCACCGGACCGCGCAAACGCCTATGTCCGGCGCGACCGCATCAGGAAGGCATCCCGGCGATGATCCAAGGCGCTGCCGTAGATTTCACCGTCAGACTGGCCGAGACCGAGGCCGAATTGCGGGCCGCGCAGCGTCTGCGCTACGATGTCTTCGTGACCGAACTCGGCGGCGGCGGGCCGTTGGTGGATCATCAGCAAAGGCTCGAACGCGATCACCTTGACCCGTTCTTCGATCACCTGCTGCTGATCGACAATCGCGACGGCGCGGTGGTCGGTGTCTACCGTCTGCTGCGCTGCGAACAGGCGCGGCGCGCTGGCGCCTTCTATTCGGAAGCCGAATATGACCTCACGGCGCTCAAGACTTCCGGCCGCCGCCTGCTCGAACTGGGGCGTTCCTGTCTTCATCCGGCCTATCGCGGTGGCACGGCGATGCATCATCTCTGGTCCGGGCTTGCAAAATATGTCGCCCGCCACCGGATCGAGGTGTTGTTCGGGGTGGCCAGCTTTCACGGCACCGATGTGAATGCGCTTGCGCAGCCACTATCGCTGCTGCATCACCGGCACCTTGCGCCCGAGAACCTTCGGGTCCATGCGCTGGAACCGGCGTTTCAGCGCATGGACATGATCGCGCAGGAGCATCTCGACCGGCATCGCGCCATGGTTCAGGTGCCGAGCCTGATCAAGGCCTATCTGCGGCTCGGCGGCTGCGTGGGCGAGGGGGCCTATGTCGATCATGCGTTCAATACCACGGATGTCTGCCTGATCATGGACACCGCGCGGCTGAGCCCGCGACAGGCGCGCATATACGGCACTGGCGGGCAGTGAGACGCGCCGCATGAGCATCGTCTGGGACAGCGCCGAGCCGCCGCGCCGGGAGGAGATCTCCGCCTTTGGCTGGCTGCGCATCCTGCTGCGCGGCACGGCGCTGGCGGTGCTGGTCTTCGGGGGCCTGGCGATCATGCTGCTGTTGCGGCTTATCGAGAGGCCGCTCTGCGGTCATGCGCGGCCGGTGACGCCCCATATCACCCGGTCGGTCTGTAAAACCGCGCTGCGAATCATTGGGCTGCGCCTGGAGGTCAGCGGCGCGCCGATGCGTGCGCGGGGGGCGATCGTGGCCAACCACGCGTCCTGGCTCGATATCTTCGCCCTGAACGCGTCCAAGCGGATCTATTTCGTCTCTAAGTCCGAGGTCGCGCGCTGGCCCGGCATCGGCTGGCTGGCGCGGGCCACCGGCACCGTCTTCATCGAACGCAATGCCGCGAAGGCGCGGGAGCAGACGCAAGTGTTCCGTGCGCGACTACTGGCCGGGCACAAGCTGCTGTTCTTTCCCGAGGGCACGAGCACGGACGGCCGCCGGGTGCTGCCGTTCAAGACCACGCTGTTCCAGGCCTTTCTCGCCCCGGAACTGCGCGCCGCCATCGCGGTGCAGCCGGTCACGGTGATTTATCGCGCCCCGGACGGCGCGGATCCGCGGTTTTACGGGTGGTGGGGAGATACGTCCTTTGCCGCGCATCTGCGCGATACATTGGCCCAGAGACGGCAGGGCGCAGTCAAGGTGATCTATCATGCACCGCTGGCGGTCGCGGCATACGGCGATCGCAAGGCGCTCGCCAAAGCCTGCGAGGATGCAGTGCGCGAAGGCTGGCTGACGGGGTCATTCGGCACCGGGGGCTGAGCCGACGTCCGGGCCTTCAACCGCGAAGGGCAGGATCAAGGAACATAGGCGAAGGCGGTGTCGGGCACCGGCAGCATCTGCCCGGTGACATCCCAATCCATCATCAGACATGCTGTGCCCTTGCGCTGAAAATAGGTCGCGGAGAGCTCGTACCAGCCTGCTTCGGGCACCGAGACCTGCTGCGCTCCCGCGGGTTCGCAGCCATGCACCTCATCATAGAGCGCTACCTGCTGGCCGCCGATCGACAGGGCGATCCCGTCATTGCTGATCACATCGACATTGTAGCTGCCGGGCGCATCGAAGCGGATATAGCCGGAGATCGCCGCCGCCACTTTCTGGGCGCTACGGGCGGTCAGGGTCAGGTCGCCCTCGTTGTTATCGTCATAGGACAGCCCGATGAGCGGCGGACCTTCCTTGCCCCGCCCCAGCGCCTCCTCGGCATCCGCGAGCGTGCGAACCTCCTTGGGATAGGCATATTCGACGGCAAGGCCGGGGCTCAGGATGTCCGGGTCGGGCTGCGGATCTGCCGGGGTCAGAATCAACGGTGCGGCATAGGCGGGCAGGGGGAGAAACAGGGCGGCGAGCAGCGTGGTTCTTTTCATGGCGATTTCCCGGCGATCGGCTATAATTGGGCTTTAGCCTCCAAGCTTGCGCGTGTGTTGGGGGTCTTGTCCAATTCTTTCTGCGCCGCGCGATATGTCCTGTGCATATCCCCTTGCGTGTGACCAGCGCCTGCATTATACGCGCCGCACTTAAACCCGCAGTCGGGGTTGGGCCCTTGGGGGAGAAATCCTCATGTGTCCGCCGGTTGGCAGATCCTCTCCCTGTCGTTTCAGAGCGAAGATCCCGTCATACCCCCGATGAGGCTAAACCGGAAAGGTATAAAAGACATGGCTCTTCCTGAGTTCTCCATGCGCCAGCTGCTTGAAGCAGGCGTTCACTTCGGCCACCAGACGCAGCGTTGGAACCCCCGTATGGGTCCCTATATCTATGGCGCGCGCAACGGCATCCACATCATGGACCTGACCCAGACCGTTCCCATGCTGGAACAGGCGCTGCAGGTCATCCGTGACACCGTCGCCAAGGGCGGCAGCGTTCTCTTCGTCGGCACCAAGCGTCAGGCTGCCCAGCCGATCGCCGATGCCGCAGAGAAATGCGCACAATATTACATGAACCACCGCTGGCTCGGCGGCACGCTGACCAACTGGCAGACCGTCTCCCAGTCGATCAACCGCCTGAAGTCCATCGACGAGCAGTCCGAGCGCGGCTTCGCCGGGCTGACCAAGAAAGAGCGTCTGGGCATGGAGCGTGACCAGAGCAAGCTGGAATCCTCGCTCGGCGGTATCCGCGAGATGGGCGGGCGTCCGGACCTGATCTTCGTCATCGACGTCAAGAAGGAAGCGCTGGCCGTTGCGGAAGCCAACAAGCTGGGCATCCCGGTCGTGGCCGTGGTCGACACCAACTGCTCGCCCGACGGCATCGATTACATCATCCCGGGCAACGACGACGCGGCTCGCGCCATTGCCCTCTACTGCGATCTGGCTTCGCGTGCCGCGCTTGACGGCATGAGCGCCCAGCTTGGCGCCGCCGGTGTCGATATCGGTGCGATGACCGAAGCCCCGGAAGAAGAGGCCCTGGCCGAAGAATCCACCGGTGTGGAAGTCGGCAATGCCTCGAGCGAGACCGTGTCCGACGACGCGATCGCGAAAGATGCGCCCTACGATCTGGAATCCAAGAAGGAAACCGTCGAAAAGGCAGCCGAGAAAGCCGACAGCTGAACCGCGACGCGGCGCTGACAGCCGGGGCAGGGATCTCCTGCCCCGATCTCACAAGACAGCGGGCTCCGCGCCCGACAAGCATTCCCAGAGGAGAACCAAGAGATGGCAATCACCGCATCCATGGTCAAAGAACTGCGCGACACCACCGGTGCCGGCATGATGGACGCCAAGAAGGCATTGACGGAAACCGACGGCGACATGGAAGCGGCCGTTGACTGGCTGCGTACCAAGGGTCTGGCCAAGGCGGCCAAGAAATCCGGTCGTACCGCGGCCGAAGGTCTTGTCGCGGTCAAGGTCGAAGGCGGCCATGGCGTCGCGGTCGAGGTGAACTCGGAAACCGATTTCGTCGGCAAGAACGCCGAATTCCAGCAGATGGTCAGCGGCATCGCCGACGTCGCCCTGGGCGTTTCCGATGTTGAGGCGCTGAAGGCTGCCGACATGGGCGGCAAGTCCGTCGAAACCGTGGTCACCGACAAGATCGCCACCATCGGCGAGAACATGTCCGTGCGCCGCATGGTGTCGATCGATGGCGATACCGTCGTCTCCTATGTGCATAACGCGGCGGCGCCCGGCATGGGCAAGATCGGCGTGCTGGTCGCGCTGACCGGCGGCGACGAGACCTTCGGCAAGCAGGTTGCCATGCATATCGCCGCGGTGAACCCGGCGTCGCTCTCCGAAGATGACCTCGACCCGGCGGTCGTGGAAAAGGAAAAGCAGGTCCAGATGGACATCGCCCGTGAATCCGGCAAGCCGGAAGCGGTGATCGAAAAGATGATCGCCGGGCGGATGCAGAAATACATGTCCGAAGTGACCCTGCTGAACCAGAGCTTCGTCGTGAACCCTGACCTGACCGTGGGCAAGGCTGCCGAAGAGGTTGGTGCCACCATCACCGGTTTCGTGCGTCTCGAAGTGGGCGAAGGTATCGAAGTGGTGAAGGAAGACTTCGCCGCCGAGGTTGCCAAGGCGGCCAAGGGCTGATCCGGGCCACATAGACTGGCCACAGGGCGGTACAATTCGGTTGTACCGCCCTTTTTCTGCCGACAAGACCGGCCCGGAACGGCGGAGCACCGCCGAAAATGGCTCGTCCCGTCGAAAATGTGATGGCGCATCCCCAGAAATGTTAAAGACGAAGCAGCCGGATCTGACTGCTTCGTCTTTGTCCGGTTGGGACAGTTACTCGGGGAGGAGCAGCAGGCCCGGACGGTAGCCCGGTCAGCCGGACCGATCAATAGGTCCGACTGATACCGGAGGCGCGGCAGAGCTCTGTAATCTCAGAGATGTGGTGCGCCGGGTGTTTCCGTTGGATAACCCAAGTATCGGGAACAGGTTCACCTAACGTTAATAACCTCGACTCTGCCAGTCTGGGATTCCTTACCTTTCGGTAACTTTATGGAAACAAGTTGCCCGTATTTGGCAGAATCGTTGAACGCCGATTCCGCGCCGTTCCGGAAACATACGAAAAATCAATAACTTGCTAGGAGAAGCCCAATTTTCTACCAAGGCGGGAAAGCGCCATATTGCAGACAGGTTCGGGCCGAATCTTCGATGATGATGCGTGAGCCGATCAAATCTCGTAAATGAACATCTGATTGGCAAAGGCAGCTTTCAGCACGGCCTGGGCCGTGGTCTCGACCGAGAGCGCCTCCCGCGCCAGACGCAGATGTTTCTCGACCGTCGCCTGTGTCAGGTTCATCAGCGTGGCGATATCCTGCGTCGTCTTGCCATCGCCGACCCATTGCAGCACCTCGCGCTGACGCGCGGTCAGGCTGCGGCGTGGCGAGCTATAGGGCAGGGTGAGGATCTTGAGATGCACGAGCTCGTTGATCAGCTCGATATCACAGCCATGCTCGGCCCAGATCGCGTCGACATCCTCCTGGCTGAGACCCGGTCGCGCCGTCAGGGCGATGGCCCCCTTGGTGCGCGTCGAGACGGAGCGGAAACTGATTGTGTAGCCCGCGGTTACGCCGAAAGCACAGTTGAACCGCATGACTTCCTGCTCGTTCTCGCTCAACCCGTCCGGACGTTCCAGCTCGGCGATCGAAGACCAGCTGCGGGCGCCGTCGTTGTTGAGCGCCCATTGCAGCATCGGCCCATGGACAAACCGGCCTTCGCCGACATAGCCGTCGACATATTCACGGCTATGGTTGCTGAAGATCACATAATCATCGGGATCGCCCAGCGAAGTCTCGGTCCGGTAGCGGGTAAAGCCATAGATCAGGCGGTCGAAGCCGTAATCCGCCATCTTCTGGACATGCGCTTCCCAGAGGCTTTCGACATTCGGGGTGCGCATGATGGAATGCAGGACGTCTCGCAGGGTCATCTGGCGTCCAGATGGGCCGCCAGACCGTCGAGCGCCATCAAATAGCCGCGGGCGCCGAAACCGCAGATCTGCCCGAGCGCCACCGGGGCGATATAGGAGGTATGGCGAAAGCTCTCGCGGGCGTGGATGTTGCTCAGATGGACCTCAACGCAAGGCAGTTCCACCGAAGCGATCGCGTCCATCAGAGCGATGGAGCTATGGGTATAGGCGCCGGCATTGAGAATGATCCCGTCGTGGGCACCCCTGGCAGCATGGATATGATCTATCAGCACGCCTTCATGGTTGGATTGGGCGAAGGCCAGGTCGAGCTTCAGTGTCCTGGCGCGTTTCTCGCACATCCGTTCGATATCGGCCAGGGTGGCCGCGCCATAGACGTCAGGCTGCCTTGTGCCCAACAGCTTGAGATTGGGGCCGTTCAGGATCAGGACAGATGACATGGCGGAAACCTCGTTGATTTGCACGCAGTTAACGGTTTCGCCGACGGGCTGTCCAGTGTCGGCTGCCGTCGCCTTACGCGGATGGCAGAAAAGTCATAACGTCGTCCAAAATGCAACGTTAGGAGCACAGGCTCCGATCCTGTGGAAATCCTATAATTGGTATTATGTAAATATTTTCGCCACGGGGCGGGATGAGGACGCTGTTCCTCAAACTCCCTGAGATATTTGAGGTCAGAAGAAGCTGTCAGCCGAGCGCATAGCCGGTGCCGCGGATGGTTCTGATGGGATCAGTGCCGCCATGGCGGCCGAGGGCGCGGCGCAGGCGTGCGATATGGACATCGACCGTGCGGGTATCGACATAGATGTCGCGGCCCCAGACATGATCGAGCAGTTGATCGCGTGAGAAGACGCGGCCCGGTCTTTCCAGCAATGTCAGCAGCAGACGGTATTCCGTCGGGCCGAGCTTGAGCTCCTCACCGTTGCGGCTGACGCGATGGGTCTGCGGATCAAGCGAGATGTCTTCGAAACCGAGTGTGGCACCGGCCGCGGCTGGCCGTGTCCGGCGCAGCTGGGTGCGCACCCGGGCCATCAGCTCCCGCAGGCTATAGGGTTTGATTACATAATCATCGGCGCCGGTTTCGAGGCCGCGTACGGTATCGACTTCCTCGGAGCGCGCCGAAAGCATGATGACCGGAATGGCGCGGGTCTCGTCGCGGGTCTTGAGCTGGCGGCAGACTTCGATGCCGCTCATCAGCGGCATCATCCAGTCGAGGATCACCAGGTCCGGTGCGTTCTCGGAGATCATCAGCAGCGCCTCCTCGCCATTCTCGGCGCGGCGCACCGCATAGCCCTCGGCCTCGAGATTATAGGCCAGCACTTCGCGTTGAGCCGGTTCGTCCTCAACCAGCAAAACCTGGGGCTGCGGGATCGACATGGGCTAGACCTCCGGATCCACCGAGGTGGTATCGGCTTTCGGGCGGGTCTCGTCAGGTGGCTGGCCGGTGACCAGATAGATTACCTGTTCGGCGATGGCGGTGACGTGATCGCCCATGCGTTCGGTATTCTTGGCGATGAAATGCAGATGCATGCAGGCGGTGATGTTGCGCGGTTCTTCCATCATGAAGGTCAGGATCTCGCGGAACATCGTGTTGTACATCTGATCGACCTCCTCGTCCCGCGCGATCACCTCGGCGGCGAGTTCCGGATCGCGCTGGATATAGGCATCGAGCGCATCGCGCAGCATCGCTTCGACCGTCCGGGCCATCCGGCGGATCGCGCCGGTGCTGTCGGCGACGGGCGGCATTCCGGTCAGCACGCCGGTGCGTTTGGCCATGTTCTTGGCGTAATCACCGATGCGTTCGAGATTGGCGCTGATCTTGATGACGCTGAGGATCAGCCGCAGGTCGATCGCCGTCGGGGCGCGCAGGGCGATGATCCGAGCGGCACTTTCGTTGATCTGCTCCTCGAGCCCGTCGATGGCCTTGTCCCCTGCCCGTACTTTTTCGGCCAGCTCCGCATCGCGGGTCTCCAAGGATTGCGCGCTGAGGCGGATCGCATCCTCGACCAGCCCGCCCATTTTCAGGATCTGCGCCTGAACGGCTTCGAGGTCGCGGTCAAAGGCGGATGCAATATGTTGATGTGACATGGTTTTATCCAATCCGGCCGGTAATGTAGCTTTCGGTGCGCGGGTCTTTCGGGTTGGTGAAGATATCGTCGGTATCGCCATATTCCACCAGGTTGCCGAGGTGGAAAAAGGCGGTTTTCTGGCTGACCCGGGCGGCCTGCTGCATCGAATGGGTGACGATCACCACCGAGTAATTCCGCCGCAATTCGTCGATCAACTCCTCGACCTGGGCGGTGGCGATCGGATCGAGCGCCGAACAGGGTTCGTCCATCAGCAGCACTTCCGGTTCGGTGGCCACGGCGCGGGCGATGCAGAGGCGCTGCTGCTGGCCGCCGGAAAGCCCGGTGCCGGGGGCCTGCAGCCGGTCCTTGACCTCCTCCCAGATCGCGCCGCGGCGCAGGGCCCTTTCGACGATCTCGTCGAGCTCGGCCTTGTTGCGTGCCAGCCCGTGGATCCGCGGACCATAGGCGACATTGTCATAGATCGATTTGGGGAACGGGTTCGGCTTCTGGAACACCATCCCGACCTTGGCCCGCAGCTGCACCGGATCGACCTTGCGGTCATAGATATCCTCGCCGTCGATGCGGATCGTGCCCTCGACACGGGAACTCGGGATCGTGTCGTTCATCCGGTTGAGGCAGCGCAGGAAGGTGGATTTTCCGCAGCCCGACGGCCCGATGAAGGCGGTGACGTTCCGATCCTGAATATCGACCGAGACATCGCGGATCGCATGGGTCTGATCGTAATAGACCTGCACATCGCGGGCGGCGATCTTGACCGGCTGTTGTGTCACGTCATTCTCCGAAATCTTGAGGTCTTTCATGAAGAAGAGCTCCGTTTGAGCAAGGGGTCCGGCAATCTCACCGGCTTACCAGCGCCGTTCGAACCGGCGGCGCAGCAGCACCGCGATGGCGTTCATGGTGATCAGGAACACCAGCAGGATGATGATACCGCCCCAGGCGCGTTCGTAAAAGGCCGGGTCGGCGCGTTTGGCCCATTCGTAGATCTGCGCGGGCATGGCCGAGTTCGGCGCCATCAGCCCTTCGGCGATACCGTCGGGCGGGTTCGAGGCGATGAAACCGACCATGCCGATCAGCAGCAGCGGCGCGGTTTCGCCCAATGCCTGTGCCAGCCCGATGATAGTGCCGGTTAGGATGCCGGGGGCGGCCAGCGGAAGAACATGGTGGAACACCGATTGCATCTTGCTGGCCCCTACCCCCAGCGCCGCATCTCGGATTGACGGCGGCACCGCCTTGAGCGCGGCGCGGGTCGAGATGATGATCGTCGGCAGGGTCATCAGGGTGAGCACCAGCCCGCCGACCAGCGGTGCCGAGCTCGGCAGGTGCATGTAGTTGATGAACACCGCGAGACCAAGGATGCCGAAGACGATCGAAGGCACCGCCGCGAGGTTGGAGATGTTGACCTCGATGATGTCGGTGATCCAGTTCTTCGGCGCGAATTCCTCCAGATAGATCGAGGCCGCGACGCCGATGGGCAGCGCCAGAGCCAGCACCACCAGCATCATGAACAGCGAGCCCAGCATGGCCACTCCCATGCCCGCCGCTTCGGGCCGTGCGTCGGACGCGTCGGCGCCGGTGATGAAGTCAAGGTTGAAACGCTTGTTCAGTGCGCCGTCGGCGATCAGCGCGTCAACGAGATCAAGCTGTTCGGCGCTGATGTTCTTGTCGTTGGCGATGCTGTCCCGGGTCACCCTTCCCTTGAGGTAACCATCCACGCGGCTGTTGGTCAGGAACTCGAATTCAATGGTTTGTCCAACGAGATCAGTGTTCTGCAAGACGAAGTCGCGCAGCTGCGCGGCAGCATCCTTGGACAGGATATCGGCCATCTGCTTGGGTTTCAGCCCGGTTTCGATCCCCGCTTTCTCGACCTTAGCTGCCAGCGCTGCGCTCATCAGCGGCGCATAGCCGAAGGTCGAGACCTTCTTGATATCCTCGATGTCGCGGTTGCCTTTCTTGTCGAGCTTGGCAGCGGAGAGCTCGACCGGCAGGGTCAGGAAGCTTTGCTGGAAGGCACCGGTGCCGCGCGACAGGATCGTGCCCAAGAGCACCAGCAGCATCAGCAGGCCAATACAGATGGCGAGGATGCCGTAAAGCTTGAACCGGCCTTCGGCGCGGTTGCGCTTTGCAGTACGCGCGTCCTGCACCAGCAGCGAGGCGCCACGCGGGTCGGCGATGGGCGCTGCCGGGTTGGGGATCTCACTCATTCGTATTGCTCCCGGTATTTGCGCACGATGATCAGAGCCAGCACGTTGAGCCCTAGCGTCAGCACGAAGAGGGTCAGCCCGAGCGCGAAGGCGACCAGCGTTTCGGGGCTGGCGAAATCGGTATCGCCGGTGAGCTGGCTGACGATGCGGGTGGTGATCGTGGTCATGGCCTCGAAAGGATTGGCGGAGATCCGGGCTATCGCCCCGGCGCCGAGCACCACGATCATGGTCTCGCCAATGGCGCGCGAAGCGGCCAACAGCACCGCGCCGACAATGCCGGGCAGCGCCGCGGGCAGCACTACCTGACGAATGGTTTCGGAATGGGTGGCGCCGAGGCCGTAGGATCCGTCGCGCAGGCTTTGTGGGACCGCGTTGATGATGTCATCGGACAGCGAGGAAACGAAAGGGATCAGCATGATCCCCATGACCAGCCCGGCGGTCAGGACCGATGTGGCGCCGCTCATCCAGTCAACGCCGAGCAGCCCCTGATCACCACGTCCGAACACCTTGACCAGAAACGGCCCGACGGTCAGCAGCGCGAAAAGACCGTAAACGATCGTCGGAATACCGGCGAGGATCTCCAGCAGCGGCTTGGCGATGCTTCGGATCCGGTTGTCGGCATATTCGCTCAGATAGATCGCCGCGAACAGCCCGATGGGCACGGCGACCAGCAGCGCGATCAGCGAGATATAGAGCGTGCCCCAGAGCAGCGGCATGATCGACAGGTCTGAATCGCCGCGGAAATTCGGTGCCCAATTGTTGCCGAGAAAGAAGTCCTGCCAAGGGTGCAGGCGGAAGAAATTCAGCGTTTCGAAAAGCATCGACAGGACGATGCCGATGGTGGTGAGGATCGCCAGCAGGGCTGCGAGGATCAGCAGCGCCTTGATGCCCCGTTCCACCATGTTGCGGGCGCGGAAATCCGCGGTACTGACGCGCAGGGACAGAACCAGTCCGGCCAGGGCCAGTGCCAGCACGACGAGAATGCGCCAGACATGGCCGGTGGCATCGAGGCTCCTATAAAGCTGCGCTCCTGCCAGCACCGGCGGGCTGAATTCGCCCCCGAGTGCCACGCCGAGATCGGCAAAGATGCGTTGCAGTTCCGGGGCGTCGGCACTGATCCCCTCGGCCTGCTGCCGGCTCAACATGTCTTCGGCCACCGCGAGGTCGAGCCCACTCGCCATCCGGCGCACGTCGCTCATCACCAGATTGACCGATGCGCCCTCGCCCACGGCGCTTGGCGGGATCGTGTCGAGCACCGAGGACTGGATCAGCATTGGCTGAAGCAACGACCAGAGCGCCAGCACCAGCAGCGCCGGGAGCAGGGTCGTCATCGCGGCATTGGTCCCGTAATAGCGCGGCAGCGAATGAAGTCTGCGTGCGTCGCCCCCGGCAGTTGCGAGCGCGCGGGACCGGGCCAGGAAATAACCTGCCCCGGCCAGCGCCAGCAGCAGGATCGCCAGACCGCCCCCGGTGATGCTGTTGAAGAAATCGCTCACGCTACCCCCGTCTGCCGGTCTCTCGCGCCCCGGCCCGCAAAGAAAAGCCGAAGGGCGCGTGGCACCCTCCGGCATCGTGGTTCAAGCTCAGGAACCGCCGTCCATCACCTTCTCGTCAGCCACGACGCTCTGGGTTTCGGCCAGTTCGGGGTCGGAGACGAGGCCATATTCGGCCAACGGTCCGTCCGGACCGGCAACTTCATCGGCGACGAAGAATTCGACGAATTCCTTGAGACCGGGGATCACGCCGATATGGGCCTTCTTGACGTAGAAGAACAGCGGCCGCGACACCGGGTAATCGCCCGCGGCGATGGTCTCGGTCGTGGGCTCGACACCGCCCATGGTCGCGACCTGCAGCTTGTCAGTGTTGTTCTCGTAAAACGCCAGACCGAAGACGCCGATCCCGTCCTTGTTGCTCTCGATCCGTGCCAGTGTTTCGGTGTAATCGCCGTCGATATCGACCGATTTACCGTCACCGCGCAGGGTGATGCAAGCCTTTTCCGCGGCCTTCTTCCTGGCCTTCTCATCGGCACCCTCTGCGGTTTCCATGAATTTTTCGAAATCGCCGGTCGCCTCGCAGCCCGCGAGGATCACGTTCTCCTCGAAGACTTCGCGCGTGCCGTGCTTGGTGCCGGGGATATAGGCCTGGATCGGCTGGTCGGGGAAATCCGGGTTCACGTCGGACCAGTTCTGATGGGGATTGGCGATCACCTCGCCATCCTTGACAATCTTGTCGGACAGGGCCGTGTACCAGTCGCTCGGGGCGAAGGCGAAGCTCTCGCCGTTGATGTCGGAGGCAAAGACGATGCCGTCATAACCGATACGCACTTCGATGATGTCACTCACGCCATTGGCGGCGCAGGCGGCGATCTCGTTTTCCTTGATCCGACGGCTGGCATTGGCCACGTCGATCGTATTTTCGCCAAGCCCTTCGCAGAACCGCTTCAACCCCGCCGAGGAACCGCCCGATTCCACGACCGGTGTCGGGAAGTCGAAATTCTCGCCAAAGGCTTCGGCGACGATGGAGGCATAGGGCAGCACGGTGGAGGACCCTGCGACCTGCACCTGATCGCGCGCGGCAGCGGCGGTGGCGGATACGGCGGCGATCGCCAGCGCGGATGTGGTGAGTTTTGCGAGTGACATGATGTCTCCTGTCAAATCCGGGTATTCAGGACCACCCCATGGTGGTCCGCCGCCCGTCTAGGCTGCCTGTGCTGAGCTTTTGTGACAGCGACGTTACAGTTTTATGACAAGATGCGACTTTTTGCGTTTCGGCGCGAAAATTCAGCTTTCCGGCGCAGTCAGCGGCAGGATCACCGTGAAGCGCGCACCCTGCCCCGGCGTGCTCGCGATCTTGAGCCGCCCGCGATGCCGGTTGAGAATATGTTTCACGATCGCAAGGCCAAGCCCGGTGCCGCCCATGGCGCGGCTGCGATGGCTGTCGGCGCGGTAAAACCGCTCGGTCAGGCGCGGCAGGTGCCTTGCTTCGATGCCGGGTCCATGATCGATCACCGTGACCCGCACGGCCGGGCCGCGCAGCGCCGCATCGCGCAGGCTGGTCTCGACAAGGAGATCGACCGTCTTGCCGCTGCCGCCATATTTGATCGCGTTTTCCACCAGATTGTTAAAGACCTGCTGGAGCTGGTCCGCATCGCCATAGAGCTGAAGCGCCTCGCTGCCGCAGTCGCATTTCAGGGTCACATCGCTGTCACCGGCCAATCTCTCGAGATTGCGCAGAGTCGCGCCCAACACCGCGCGCAGGTCGATATTGCTGGTCGGGCGGACCCGCTCGTCAACCTCGACCCGGCTCAGCGACAAGAGCTCCCCGACCAGCCGGTTCATCCGCTCGGCCTCGCCCGCCATGATGCCGAGGAACCGCTCCCGCGCCCCGGCGTCATCCCGGGCCGGGCCGCGCAGGGTCTCGATGAATCCCATCAGGGCAGTCAGCGGCGTGCGTAGCTCATGGCTGACATTGGCCACGAAATCCCGGCGCATCTGTCCGGCCTGTTCGAGAGAGGTCACGTCATGAAAGCTGAGCAGCAGAAGGTCGCTGCCCTTTATGACGCGCAGACTGACCTCGTAGGTCGCGTCGCTGCCGCCCTGCTGGCTGAGGTAGGAGGCCATGCGCGGCGCACCGTCGAGCCGACATTGCTCCACCGCTTCGACAAGCGCGGGCTGGCGCAGCACGTTGATATAGTGCCGCCCCGTCGCGCCCTGCCCCAGCAACGTTGTCGCAGCTGCGTTCAGCGCCGCGATATGATCATTACGGTCGATCGCCAGCGCCGCCAGGGGCAGCGCGTCAAGCAGATCGGCCAGCGGCAACGCCTCGCTCACCGCTCAGAGCGGGGTGAGATCGTTGCGAAAGCGCAGGGCGTTACGCTGATAATTCTCGGCACTGGCGGTCAGCGCCGCGATTGCCGCCGCGTCGAGCGTGCGCACGACCTTGCCCGGCGCGCCCATCACCAGCGAACCGTCAGGAATTTCCTTGTTCTCGGTAATCAGCGCTCCGGCCCCGATCAGGCAGTTCCGGCCAATTTTCGCGCCGTTGAGCACCGTCGCACCCATGCCGATCAGCGAATTCTCCCCGATCGTGCAGCCATGCAGCATCACCTTGTGACCGATGGTGCAATTGCGCCCGATGCTGAGCGGATAGCCCATGTCGGTATGCAGGACACAATTCTCCTGTACGTTGCTTCCCGCGCCGACGAGGATCAGCTCGTTATCGCCCCGCAGGGTGGATCCGAACCAGACCGAGGCACCTGTTTCCAGCGTCACCTTGCCAATGATATTGGCATCCGGCGCCACCCAGGCGTCAGGATCGATCGTCGGTCTTGCGTCTCCAAGGGCGTAAAGTGTCATGCCATATCCTCGAATTCAGATTGAAGTTTACGCACGTGCTCGTTGAGCCAAGGCTGCTGGATGCGGCGCAGGCGGGTCGCCTCCACGATGGTCTTCAGCCGCGCCTCGGTCTGGTCGAGATTGTCATTGACCAGGACATAATCATAGCCGCCCCAATGGCTGATCTCGTCCCAGCTCTTCTCCATCCGCCGTCCGATCACCTCGGTACTGTCGAGATTGCGTTTCTCAAGCCGCGCGCGCAGTTCTCGGATCGAGGGCGGCAACAGGAAGATCGACAACGTATGCTGGCCAAGTGCGGAATTGGTGATCTGCTGCGCGCCCTGCCAGTCGATGTCGAACAGCACATCGCGCCCGGCTTCAATCGCCGCCTCGACGGGGCCGCGCGGTGAGCCGTAGAAATTGCCGAAGACATGCGCATGTTCGAGCATCTCGTCGCGCGCGACCTGCTCCTTGAACGTCTTTTCGTTCATGAAATGGTAATCGACCCCGTCCGTCTCGCCTTCGCGTTTCTGCCGTGTCGTGGCGGAGACCGAGAAAGCCAGATCCCGGTCCCATTGGCGCAGCCGCGCCGCGAGGGTCGATTTGCCCGCGCCGGAGGGCGAGCTGAGGATGATCAAAAGACCACGGCGATTATCACTCATGCCGGTTTACTCCACATTCTGTACCTGTTCGCGCATCTGGTCGATCACCGCCTTCAGCGCCAGTCCGATCCGTGTCAGCCCGCTGCTCTGCGCCTTGGCACAGAGCGTGTTGGCCTCGCGGTTGAATTCCTGCATGAGGAAGTCGAGCTTGCGCCCGACAGCGCCGCCCTGCGCGATCAGCTCACGCGCGGCGGCGACATGCGCCGCGAGACGGTCAATCTCCTCTGTGACATCCGTCTTGACCGCGATCAATGCAAGTTCCTGCGTCAGACGGGTCTCGTCGAGCCCGTCGGCATTGTCGAGCAGGAGCGCCAGATTGCGGCGCAGGCTGGCCTTCATCTCCGCGCGCCGCTCCTCTGCCGCCTCCCCGGCCTCTGCGACCAGAGCTTCGATCTCGTCGAGTCTGCCAAGCAGCAACTGCTCCAGCGCGGCGCCTTCGCGGGCGCGCATGTGATCGAAATCGGTCAGTACCGGTACGAAATCGGACAGCAATGCCCGCGCAAGCGCCGCGTTGTCCTCTTCCCGGCTGGCCTGTTCGAGCACCCCGCGCTGGAAGAGGATGTCGCTTGCCTTGGACGGCGCGAGCGAGAGACCGGCGTCCATGGCGCGTCGCTCGATCTCGTGCATCGCGGCGAGCAGATTGTCGAGCTGGGCGATATTGACGCCGAGCGCCGCGCTGTCGTCTTCCCTTGCGAGGCGCAGATTGCAGGTGATGTTGCCGCGCGTCGCTGTCGCGCCGATCTGCTTGCGCAGTCCGGCTTCGAGCCCTTCGATCCAGTCCGGCACCCGCAGCCTCAGATCGAGACCCTTGCCATTGACCGCGCGCAATTCCCAGCTCCAGCTGAACGGTTCCCAGACACCGCTGCCGGAAGCATAGCCTGTCATCGACCTGATCATCGCGCATGTCCCTTCTGCCGGAAGATGGCCCTGCCTTACGTGCAAACCCCGCCTCGGGGCAACCCCCGCCGGGGCGCGATGCCTGTCAACCAGTTAACCAGTCAGCGCGATAGCCCGCCAATTGTCTCAAAGCTGAGATATTAATCCCGGGGTAAGATTCATGAAGATTCGACCCCCTGCCGCGTCTTTCCCGTCGCGGCAAGCCGCATCGGCGAAGGTGCGGAGCGGCCGAAACAGCAGAGGACGCGGATCGATGGACAAGCCGGGCGGGATTTCGCAAAATGTCATCAGCATGACACAGTTTCAGCCAGAGACCGGCTTCACCGCGCTTGCCCAGATCGAAGCCTATTGGGAGGCCCTGCGCGGCGATCGGCTCATGCCCAGACGTTCGGAGATCGACCCGCGCGGGATCGAGGCGGCGCTCGAACATGCGTTCATCGTCGAGCGGATCGCCCCCGGCGTCGCCCGGATCAGGATCGCGGGCAGCCATCTGGGCGAGCTGATGGGCATGGAGGTGCGGGGCATGCCGCTGACGGCCTTTTGCCGGGCCGGTTCACGGCGCATGCTCGGCGATCTGCTGGAGGAGGTTTTCCAGCGTCCGGCCATCTGCCAGCTGCAGCTCGTGACACGTGAAGAGGTGCAGGCACCGGAGGCGCGGATGGTCCTGCTGCCGCTGGAAAGTGATCTTGGCGATGTGAGTCGCATCATCGGCGGGCTGGTCTCGCGCGAGATCCCGTCGGAACCGCCGCAGCGTTTCGATATCCGCGATCATGCAATCCGCCCGATTCTACCGACGCCGCGCAGCTATCCCGTGCCCGCGCCGCTCGCGACGCCGCCCCCGCCTGCACCGGTGCCCCTGCCCGGCTTCGCCGCGCCGCCCCAGACCCCGTATCGGGGCCGCGAACGCGCGAGCCGTCCGCCCTATCTGCGGCTGGTCAAATCCGACGAATGAGCTGTCGGTGCCGGAATGTCGGATCGAAATTGCGAGACGCCGCCCCCTGAACCCGGGGCGGCGTCTTGACCTTGCACTTGCGACGCAGCGACGGTGGCCAGGATCAGCCCGCCTTGGCGGCCTGATTGCCGCGCCGTGCCGAAAGCTCCTCTGCCACGAGGAACGCAAGCTCCAGCGACTGGTTGGCATTGAGCCGCGGGTCGCAGGCGGTGTGGTAGCGGTCCGACAGATCCTCGAAGCTCACTTCGCGCAGACCGCCGGTGCATTCGGTCACGTCCTGGCCGGTCATCTCGAAATGCACACCACCGGGCACCGTGCCTTCGGCGGCATGAACGGCGAAGAATTCGCGTACTTCACGCAGCACCGAGTCGAAGGGCCGGGTCTTGTAACCGTTGCTGGCCTTGATCGTGTTGCCGTGCATGGCGTCACAGGTCCAGACCACGTTCGCGCCCTCTTCCTCAACGGTCTTGATCAGACGCGGCAGATGGTCGCCCACAGCCCCGGCGCCGAAGCGGGCGATCAGCGTCAGGCGACCGGCCTCGTTGTCGGGGTTCAGCGTCGCCATGAGGCGCTTGAGATCGTCGCTGGTCATCGACGGGCCGCATTTGAGACCGATCGGGTTCTGTACGCCGCGGGCAAATTCGACATGGGCGCCATCGGGCTGACGGGTGCGGTCGCCGATCCAGATCATGTGACCGGAGCCTGCCAGCCATTTGCCGGTCTGGCTTTCCTGACGGCACAGCGCCTCTTCATATTCCAGCAGCAACGCCTCGTGGCTGGTATAGAATTCCACCGACTGTAGTGTATGGGCGGTTTCCGAGGTCACGCCGGCGGCGGCCATGAAATCCAGCGTGTCGGAGATCCGGTTGGCGATCTCGCGGTATTTCTCAGCCTTCTCGCCGTCGGTGAACCCGAGTGTCCAGCGGTGCACCTCATGGACATCGGCATAGCCGCCCGTCGAGAAGGCGCGGATCAGGTTCAGGGTTGCGGCCGCCTGGGTATAGGCACGCAGCATCTTGGCCGGATCGGGAATCCGGGCGGCCTCGGTGAACTCGAGCTCGTTGATGATGTCACCCCGATAGCTCGGCAACTCGACGCCATCCACCGTCTCGGTGGCTGCGGAGCGTGGTTTGGCAAACTGGCCGGCCATGCGACCAAGCTTGATCACCGGCACCTTGGCGCCGTGGGTCAGCACGATCGCCATCTGCAGCATGACCTTGAACGTATCGCGGATCATGTCGGAGCTGAATTGCTCGAAGCTCTCGGCGCAATCCCCGCCCTGCAACAAGAACGCCTCGCCACGGCTGGCGGCGCCGAGATGCTGTTTCAGTCGGCGTGCCTCACCGGCAAACACCAGAACCGGATAGCGCGAGAGCTGGCCTTCAACGGCGTGCAGGGCTTCCTGATCCGGATAATCCGGCATCTGGATCCGCGGTTTGCTGCGCCAGCTTGATTTGGTCCATTCGCTCATCGTCTCTCTCCGCATTGGGGGCGCCACGCATGGCGCGATCCTGCCCCATCCTATACAAAAGCAGGCGACAAGTGACCAGAACGGAAATGCGCCCTCTTGACCTGAGAGAAAGGCCGTGAGCAAGGTCAATTGCAATATATGTCGGAACTGTCGCTTCCGGCACAGAAACGACCAATAGAAAGTTGCCGCGATGTCAGAACCGCGCCCGGCTACCCGTATTCCGCCCGAAACCGGCAAGCCACGTCGTTACGTATTCGTCTTACTCGAAAATTTTACGTTGCTGAGCTTTGCTTCGGCGGTGGAATGTCTGCGCATCGCTAACCGCATGGCGGGACGCGAAGCCTATTGCTGGCGGGTCGTCGGCGAGGGCGGCGACACGATCACCAGTTCGGCGGGCGCCGAGTTCCGGCTCGACGGCGATCTTGAGGATCTGTCGCGCGACGATACGCTGCTGATTTGCGGCGGCATCGATGTGCATAACGCCACGACCAAGAAGGTGCTCTCCTGGCTGCGCCGCGAGGCGCGCAAGGGCATGGTGCTCGGCGGGCTCTGCACCGCCGCCTTCACCCTGGCACGCGCTGGTTTGCTCGAAGGCAAGAAGGCCACGGTTCATTGGGAGAACCAGGACAGTTTCTCCGAGGAATTTCCGGATGTTGACCTGACCAAATCGGTTTTTGTGGTCGATGGTCAGCGCATGACGACCGCCGGGGGCACGTCCTCGATTGACCTGATGCTGAAGCTCATCGCCGATCACGAGGGCGAGGATCTTGCCAATGCGGTGGCCGACCAGCTGATCTATTCGTCGATCCGCACCGACCAGGACACCCAACGCCTGTCTGTGCCGACGCGCATCGGCGTGCGGCATCCGAAGTTGAGCCAGGTCATCCAGATGATGGAAGGCAATATCGAAGAGCCGATCAGCCCGTCGATCCTTGCCAAGGATGTCGGCATGTCGACCCGTCAGCTCGAACGGCTGTTCCGGCGCTATCTCAACCGCTCGCCCAAGCGCTACTACATGGAGCTGCGATTGCAAAAGGCCCGCAACCTGCTGATGCAGACCGACATGAGCGTGATCAACGTCGCGCTGGCCTGTGGCTTCGCCTCACCGTCGCATTTCTCCAAATGCTACCGCGCGCATTATGACACCACGCCGTATCGCGAGCGCGGCAGCCATGCGGCGCGGCTGTCGATCTGACCCCGATCAGGACGCCGGTACGATCCGGTAGACCGTTCCATGGGTTTCCGAGATGAACCAGATCGCCCCGTCAGGCGCCTGCACGATGTCCCGCACCCGTTCGGTCTCGGGCGATTTGATCTGCGCGACCTCCTTCAACGGGTCGCCCGACAGCCGCGAGATATAGTCGAACTTGAGCGCGCCGACGAAGATGTCGCCGTGCCAGTCGGGAAACAGCGCACCGTCATAGACCAGCAGCCCCGAAGGCGCGATCGACGGGTCCCAGTAATGTTTCGGCTGTTCCATGCCGGGCTTGCTTGTGCCTTCGCCGATCTTCTTGCCCGAGTAATGCCGTCCGTAGGAGATCACCGGCCAGCCATAATTGGCGCCGCGGCGGATCCTGTTGACCTCGTCACCGCCGCGCGCGCCATGTTCTGAGACCCAGAGATCGCCCGCCCGGTCGAGCCCTGCGCCCTGCGGGTTCCGGTGACCATAGGACCAGATCTCCGGCAGGGCCCCGGGCATGTCGATAAACGGGTTATCTCGCGGGATGCTGCCGTCGCGATTGACGCGGATGATGCTGCCGTTGTGGCGGGAGAGATCCTGCGCGGCGGGGCGGTCGCCGCGTTCGCCGAGGGTGACGAAAAGCCTGCCATCGCGCGCCTCGACCACACGGGAGCCGAAATGCTGTCCGCCGGAATTGCCTGGCTTCATCTCGAATATCTCACGCAGATCCTCCAGCCTGCTGCCATCGCGCGATAACCGCGCCACCGCCAATGTCGTGCCGCTGCCTCCGTCGTGCTGGGTCTTGGCATAGGTAAGAAACAGATCGCGGGTCTCCGCGAAATCGCGGGCCAAGGTGACGTCCAACAAGCCCCCCTGCCCGGCACTGGCCACTTTCGGCAGACCCTGCACTGCTATCCGCTGATCGCCCTTTACATGCAGCAGCCGACCGGCTTTCTCCGTGACGAGCGCCCCGCCCTGCGGCAGAGGTGCGACCGCCCAGGGCATGTTGAGCCCCGTGATCACCGGTTCAATGGGCGGCGTCGGCTGCGCGGCTGGCGTTCCCGCCGTATGGGTATAAATACCAAGAAACAGGACTATCGCGGTAAATTCTCGCAAGAAACGCATGAGCTGGCTCCGGTTGTGAAACAGGATTGCACCAACAATAGTGTCGCGGCGTGGCATTTCGACCTCGCTTCGCGAAACCGTGAGCTTTGCTGCGCAACAAGCAGAAAATCATGCTTTTCTTTTGGCGGAACCCCGCCTAGCTTCCTTGACGAACATTATGTTCCAATGAGGGAGTTACACATGAAAAAGATGCTCATGGCCACGACGGCCGCGGCACTTCTCGCGACCAATGCCTGGGCCGAGAGCCATGCCGGGGACGTCAAGATCGGCATCAGCTTCGGGTTCACCGGACCGATTGAATCTCTGGCCGGCAACATGGCCAACGGCGCCGAAATGGCGATTAACGAAGTCAGCGAAAGCGGCAAGCTGCTCGATGGCGCCAAGGTCACGGCCACGCGCGCCGATACTGGCTGCATCGACAACGGTCTCGCGGTCTCGGGCGCCGAGCGCCTGATCTCGGAAGGCGTGAACGGCATCGTCGGGGGCGATTGCTCGGGCGTGACCGGCGCGATCCTGCAGAACGTCGCGGTGCCCAACGGCATGGTGCTGATCTCCCCCTCCGCGACCTCGCCGGGGCTGAGCACGATGGAGGACAACGGGCTGTTCTTCCGCACGTCGCCCTCGGATGCCCGTGAAGGCGAAGTCATGGCCGAGATCCTCAAGGAACGCGGCATCGAATCCATCGCCCTGACCTATACCAACAACGATTTCGGCAAGGGCCTGTCCGACGCCATCTCCTCGAGCTTCGAGAAGGTCGGCGGCGAAGTCACCATCGTGGCAGCGCATGAAGACGGCAAGGCGGATTACTCGGCAGAAGTCGGTGCGCTTGCCTCGGCCGGCGGTGATATCCTGGTGGTTGCGGGCTATCTCGATCAGGGCGGTGCCGGGATCATCAAGGCGGCGCTGGATTCCGGTGCCTTTGATACTTTCGGCCTGCCCAATGGCATGGTCGGTGATGCGCTTCCCAAGAACATCGGTCCCGATCTCGACGGTTCCTTTGGCCAGATCGCCGGTTCCGAAGGACCGGGCATCGAGGCGTTCAAGAAGATGGCCGAGGAAGTGGGCTTTGACGGCACGTCTTCCTATGCGCCTGAATCCTATGACGCGGCGGCGCTGTTCCTGCTGGCCATGCAGGCGGCCGGTTCCAGCGATCCGGCGGAATATGTCGGGAAGATCACCGAAGTAGCCAATGCGCCCGGCGAGAAGATCTATCCCGGCGAGCTGGCCAAGGCGCTCGATCTCCTCAAGGAAGGCACCGATATCGATTATGTCGGCGCTTCCTCGGTGGAGCTGATCGGCCCCGGTGAATCCGCCGGTACCTACCGGATCATCGAGGTTCAGGACGGCGAAATCGCGACACTCGGCTTCAAGTAAGGTTTGCTGACCTGTTTCTGGCGCGATAGGAAGGAGCAGCCCGGTCAAGCCGGGCTGCTCCTGCATTGACTGCAGGCAAATAAGAAAAGTCCCCGCAGCTGACGGGGTTACAGGGATGAGAATATGATCGTCGTTGACGATGTACATAAACACTTCGGTGGGTTCCACGCCGTTGACGGCGCAAGCCTGTCGATTGCCAAGGGTTCGATCACCGGGCTGATCGGTCCGAACGGCGCCGGAAAGACGACGCTTTTCAACGTGATCGCCGGGGTTCTTAAACCGACTTCGGGCCGGGTCACCATGGATGGCGAGGACATCACCGGCCTGCCGCCGCATGAGCTGTTCCACAAGGGACTGCTGCGCACCTTCCAGATCGCCCATGAATTTTCATCGATGTCCTGCCGCGAGAACCTGATGATGGTGCCGGGCGGACAATCGGGCGAGACGCTGTGGAACACCTGGTTCGGGCGCAAGCGCATTGCCGATCAGGAACGCGCGCTGCGGGCCAAGGCCGACGAGGTGCTGGAGTTCCTCACCATCGAACATCTGGCCGAGCAGAAGGCCGGGCAGATTTCCGGCGGTCAGAAGAAATTGCTGGAACTCGGCCGCACGATGATGGTCGATGCAAAGATCGTTTTTCTCGACGAGGTCGGCGCCGGGGTGAACCGGACGTTGCTGAACACCATCGGCGACGCGATCATCCGGCTCAACAGGGAGCGCGGCTATACCTTCGTGGTCATCGAGCATGACATGGATTTTATCGGCCGGCTTTGCGACCCGGTGATCTGCATGGCCGAGGGTCATGTGCTCGCCGAGGGGACGCTGGCCGAGATCAAGGCCAACGAGCAGGTGATCGAGGCCTATCTGGGCACCGGGCTGAAGAACAAGGCACAGGTGGGCGCGTGATTTCAGTCGAGGAGCGGCGCGGCGGGGCCGCACGCGTTTTCGGGATCCTTGGGGCTCTGCCCCAAACCCCGGAGTATTTCGGGCATAAAGAAGCGAAGGAGCGGCTGCATGGGCAGTGATCCCTATGGCGACCGGGGCAACAAGGACCGCTCGATCGCCAATCCCAAGGGCATGGGCAGCGCCCGTCCGGTGAAACAGGGCGGCAAGGCGCATCCCGCGCCGGGCGGCGCCTTTCTCGTCGGCGAGGCAATGACCGGCGGATATGGCAAGGGGCCGGATATCCTGCATGATTGCACCATTGCCGTCGATCAGGGCGAAATCGCGGTGATCGTCGGGCCCAACGGCGCGGGAAAGTCGACGGCAATGAAGGCGGTGTTCGGGATGCTCGATCTGCGCCAGGGCCATGTGCGGCTCGATGGCGAGGATATCACCGCGCTGAGCCCGCAGGACCGGGTAGCGCGCGGCATGGGTTTCGTGCCCCAGACGAGCAATATCTTCACCTCGATGTCGGTCGAGGAAAATCTCGAGATGGGCGCGTTCATCCGGCGCGACGATTTCCGCGATACCATGGCGCAGGTCTATGACCTGTTCCCGATCCTCAAGGAAAAGCGCCATCAGGCGGCCGGGGAACTGAGTGGCGGGCAGCGTCAGCAGGTGGCGGTGGGCCGGGCGCTGATGACCCAGCCGAAGGTGCTGATGCTCGATGAACCGACGGCCGGGGTCTCTCCGATCGTGATGGATGAGCTTTTTGACCGGATCATCGAGGTCGCCCGCACCGGGATCCCGATCCTGATGGTCGAGCAGAATGCCCGTCAGGCGCTGGAGATCGCCGACAAGGGTTATGTTCTGGTGCAGGGCGCCAATGCCTATACCGGGACCGGCAAGGAATTGCTGGCCGATCCGGATGTGCGTAAATCTTTCCTCGGGGGCTGAGCCATGGAATTTCTCAACGCCCTGGTGGCGGTTTCGAACTACGTTCTGATCCCCGGGATTGCCTATGGCAGCCAGCTGGCGCTCGGTGCGCTGGGGGTGACGCTGGTCTATGGCATCCTGCGGTTCTCCAATTTCGCCCATGGTGACACGATGGCACTCGGCACCATGGCGACGGTGCTGATGACCTGGCTGTTCCAGTCGATGGGTATCGGCTTCGGCGTGTTGCCGACGGCACTGCTGGCCCTGCCCTTCGGCATCGCCTTCGCGATGGCGCTGACGCTAGGCACCGACCGGCTGGTCTATCGCTTCTACCGTGAGCAGAAGGCCAAGCCGGTGATCCTGGTGATTGTCTCGCTCGGGGTGACTTTCATCTACAATGGCATCACCCGGTTCATCATCGGCACCGATGACCGCAACTTCTTCGACGGGGAACGCTTCATCATCTCGGCGCGCGATTTCAAGAAGATGACCGGGCTCGACGAAGGGCTGGCGATCAAGACCACGCAAGGGATCACGGTGATCACCGCGATTGTCGTCGTGGCGCTGCTGTTCTGGTTCCTCAACAGGACCCGGTCGGGCAAGTCGATGCGGGCCTATTCGGACAACGAGGATCTGGCGCTGCTGTCGGGCATCAATCCGGAGCGTGTGGTGATGATCACCTGGCTCATCGTCGCGGCGCTGGCGACCGTGGCCGGGGTGCTCTACGGGCTCGACAAGACCTTCAAGCCCTTCACCTATTTCCAGTTGCTGCTGCCGATCTTTGCCGCGGCCATCGTCGGCGGTCTCGGCAATCCGATCGGCGCCATTGCCGGGGGCTTCGTCATCGCCTTCAGCGAGGTGACCATTACCTATGCCTGGAAAAAGGTGCTGGGCTATCTGATGCCGGAGAGCATCGAGCCGAGCTCGCTGGTGCAATTGATGAGTACCGATTACAAATTCGCGGTCAGTTTCGTCATTCTGCTGATCGTGCTGCTCTTCAAGCCTACGGGCCTTTTCAAAGGACAGACAGCATGAGCGTTCCGATGAAAAACACGCTGCTCTTCGTTCTGGTCGTGGCGATGATCCTTTATGTCGGTGTTTCCAGCTCCTGGAACTCGGCGCTCCTGATCGTGGCGATGGGGCTGATCTCCTCGATCATGGCGCTCGGGGTGAACCTGCAATGGGGGTTTGCCGGTCTGTTCAACGTCGGGATCATGGGGTTCGTTGCGCTCGGCGGCCTGGCCGCGGTGCTGATCGGCATGCCGGTGACGCCCGGGGCCTGGCAGGCGGGCGGTTTCGGGATCGTGGCGGCATTGCTGCTCGGGGCCGGGACGATCCTCGTGGCATCGCTGCTGATGAAGCGGATGGCCCGGGGCTGGCGGCGCAACCTGGTGATGCTGGCGCTGCTGGTGCTCGGGTTCATCCTTTTCCGTGCCCTGCTCGACCCGTCGGTCTCGGCGGTGGAGGCAATCGATCCGGCGCGCACCGGCTATCTTGGCGGGCTCGGCCTGCCGGTGATCCTGGCCTGGCCCGTCGGCGGGCTGCTGGCGGCGGGCGCGGCCTGGCTGATCGGCAAGACCGCGCTCGGGCTGCGCTCGGATTACCTCGCGATTGCGACGCTGGGGATTGCCGAGATCATCATCGCGGTGCTGAAGAACGAGGATTGGCTGACCCGCGGAGTGAAGAACGTCGTCGGCGTGCCGCGCCCCGTGCCCTACGAGATCGACCTGCAGAACAGCCCCGGCTTCGTCGAACGCGCCGCGGCGTTCGGCTTCGATCCGGTGGAAGGCTCGACACTCTGGGTCAAGTTTCTCTATGTGCTGCTCTTTGCGGCGGTGCTGCTGTTGCTGCTCTGGCTGAGCCAGCGGGCGCTGAACAGCCCCTGGGGGCGGATGCTGCGCGCGATCCGCGACAATGAGGTGGCCGCCGAAGCCATGGGCAAGGATGTCACCGCACGGCACCTGCAGGTCTTTGTTCTGGGTTCCGCGATCTGCGGCATTGCCGGGGCGATGATGACCACGATGGACGGGCAGCTGACCCCGGGCACCTATCAGCCGCTGCGCTTCACTTTCCTGATCTGGGTCATGGTGATCGTCGGCGGATCGGGCAATAATTTCGGCGCCGTGCTCGGCGGCTTCCTGATCTGGTTCCTGTGGGTGCAGGTCGAGCCGATGGGCCTGTGGCTGATGAACCTTATCACCTATGGCATGGCCGAAGGCTCAGCGCTGAAGGCCCATCTGATCGAAAGTGCCGCGCATATGCGGCTGCTGACCATGGGGCTCGTGTTGCTGCTGGTGCTGCGGTTCAGCCCCCGGGGCCTGATCCCGGAAAAATAATGCCAAGAATGTGGATCAACTGAACAGGGCGCGGTGCGAAAAAGGCATCGCGCCCTTTTTCATCGCCCCCTGAAAAGACTGCCGAGAATGCCACGGACAATGCGCCGCCCGGTGGTGCCCTTGAGCTCCTTGATCACCACGTCGGCGATGGCACCGCCGATCCCTTCCTCCACCTTGCCCCTCCCGGCGGAGGAACGCTCCACGCGCCTGCCGGAATAGCGCCGCGCCTTGTTGAATTCCCGTTCCTCCGCTTCGGCCGCTTGAGCCTGCCGCTCGGCCTGTTCCGCGTCGGCCGCCGCCTGGGCGGCACGCGCGCGCAACATTTCGAAGGCGGAGTCCCGGTCCAGCCTCGCGTCATATTTTCCCGCCATCCGCGAATTGGCCATCAATACCGCGCGTTCGCTCTCCTTGATCGGGCCGAGCTGCGAGGATGGCGGGCGGATGAGCGTGCGTTCGACCATCCCCGGCACACCCTTGCGCTGCAGCAACGAGGTGACGGCCTCCCCGACACCGACTTCGCGGATCGCCTCTTCGGTATCGAAACGCGGGTTCTCGCGATAGGTCTGCGCCGCCTGGCGCAGCTCCCGGCGGTCCTTGCCGGTAAAGGCGCGCAGCGCGTGCTGGATGCGGTTGCCGAGCTGTCCGAGAATATCCTCGGGCACATCGGCCGGGTTCTGGGTGATGAAATAGACGCCGACGCCTTTCGAGCGGATGAGGCGCGCGACCTGTTCGACCTTGTCGAGCAGCGCCTTGGGTGCATCGTCAAACAGCAGATGCGCCTCGTCGAAGAAGAACACCAGCTTCGGCTTCTCCGGATCACCGACCTCCGGCAATTCCTCGAACAATTCGCTCAGCAGCCAGAGCAGGAAGGTGGCATAGAGCTTGGGCGCCGCCATCAACCTGTCGGCGGCGAGGATATTGATCATGCCGCGCCCCTCGCTGTCGTTGCGCATCAGATCGCGGAGCGCCAGCGCCGGTTCCCCGAAGAATTGCGCCGCGCCCTGGTTTTCCAGCACCAGCAGGCGGCGCTGAATCGCCCCGACCGAGGCTGGAGAGATATTGCCATAGCGCAGACCGAGATCGCGGGCATTTTCCCCGACCCAGACCAGGAGCGCCTGCAGATCTTTCAAGTCAAGCAAAGGCAGGCCGTCTTCATCCGCCACCCGGAAGGCGATGTTGAGAATGCCTTCCTGGGCCTCGCTGAGCCCGAGAAGCTGCGCCAGCAACAGAGGTCCCATCTCCGAAACGGTGGCCCGCATCGGATGGCCATGTTCGCCGTAAAGGTCCCAGAAAGTGACCGGAAAGGCTTGGTAGGAATAATCCTCGAAGCCGATCTTTGCGGCCCGTTCAGCGAAAGCCCCGTGCAGCTTGTGCCCGGCGCTGCCGCTGAGCGCGAGGCCGGAGAGATCTCCTTTGACATCGGAGAGGAACACCGGCACCCCGGCGGCGGAGAAGCCTTCGGCGAGAATCTGCAGTGTTACGCTCTTGCCCGTGCCGGTGGCCCCGGCGACGAGCCCGTGCCGGTTTGCATAACCGAGATCGAGAGATTGCGGAATGGCATGGCCCTCGCCACCGCCGCCGATGAAAATTCCCTTGTCCACTCGATTTCTCCCTGCAAAGTCAACGGCCCGCCGCGCGTATCCCCGAGCATACTAATTTAACCTCTGCAGGGCATAGTCTATTCGTTCTGCCCCACATGTCCTTGGAGGCCGGGCATATCCTCCCTGTCAGACTGGCCGCGCCGCCTCGGCGCGGTCCTTTTTCTTCGGGGCGTCAAAAGAGGGCAAAAGGTCGCATTTTCCCTGTTGACCGCTTGTTGGCGCTCTTCTAACGTGACCGCAATAAGTCGGCCCAGTCCGACGGGGAGAGAGATGCAAAAAGAGGGCGCCGTGGGTGCCCTCTTTTTCGTTTGCCCCGGATAGCATCCGAAATCATTCACATATTGCCGGGCAACGGCGGGTTTTTGCCTTTGATTCAAGTAAATCGCCGCGATCCCCACTGACATCGGTGGGCCCGCATGTTAGGGGGCGATAACGCAACAAACGTGGATTTATCATGAGCAAGTTTTTGACGTCCCTGCCGCTCTGTGCCGCTCTGGCCCTGATGGCACCGGCCGGGGCCTACGCGCAGACCGACACATCCAGCAGCGAAGAAGCCAGCCCGTCCGATGCCGAGGTGAGCACGACCGAGGACAACGGCACGACCGAGGATAGCAGCACCACCGAGGATAGCAGCACGACCGAGGATAGCAGCACGACCGAGGATAGCAGCACGACCGGCAACACCGGCGCCTCGGCTGACGAAGTCGAAAACCAGCTGAGCCTCGGGGAGGACGCCGACAAGGACCCGCAGCTCGGCAAACCCTATACCAAGGAAGAGATCGGCGCCTGGGAAATGCGCTGCATCAAGACCGAGGAAGAGGTCGACCCGTGCCAGATGTACCAGCTGCTCGATGACGGCGAAGGCAATCCGGTCGCCGAATTCTCGCTCTTCCGCCTCCCCGGTTCGGGCAAGGCAGAGGCGGGGGCGACCATCGTCGTGCCGCTCGAGACCGCCCTGCCCCAGCAGCTCACCGTCTCCGTCGACGGCGGCAAGGCGCGCCGTTACCCCTATGCCTTCTGCAATCCGGTCGGCTGCTACGTGCGGCTCGGCCTGACCAAGGAAGACGTCGCCGTCTTCAAACGCGGCAAGAAGGCCATGATCACCATCGTACCGGCACTGGCGCCGGATCAGAAGGTCGAACTCGGCCTGTCGCTCGACGGTTTCACCGCCAGCTATGACAAGGTCTCGGTAATCCAGCAGTAACTGCGTTGCACTACCGCTTGTAGCAAAGCCCGCCGGTCGCGCCCGGCGGGCTTTTTCGCACCATCCGGCGGTGCGATCTTCTTTATGCGCGCAATACTCCGGGGTTTGGGGCAGAGCCCCAATTCACCGCCCCTGTCGCAACCTTCAATCGCCGTTGTTGAGCAAGTTCAGCGCCATGGCCTTCTGCACCGCATGGGCCGTGGTCTGCGCGTTCAAGGCCTCGCGCGCCATGCGCAGATGTTTCTCGATCGTCACGGAACGCACCCCCATGATCGTCGCGATATCCTGCATGGTCTTGCCCTGGCTGCACCATTGCAGCGCCTCGCGCTGGCGGCTGGTGAGGGGGCGGCGCGGATCGGTCTGAGGCAGCGAGGCGACGCGCAGATGCAATAACTGGCAGAGGATCTCGATATCCTTGCCATGCCGTGCCCAGAGCCTGTCTGCTTCGGGCTGGTGTAGCCCGCGCGCCGGGCTCATGCCGATGATGCCCCGCATGCCGGGCACCAGCCCCTTGAGCGAACCGACATAGCCTGAACAAATACCGAAATCGGCATTGAGCTTGAGGATCCGCTTGTGGGTCAGGGTATCGATCGGCCCGAGCGCCGCGATGGCATCGGGCCAGCTGGCAAAGCCGGAATTCTGCGACGCCCAGGCATAGGCGGGTGAACCGCGATAGAGCTCGCTGCCAAGATATTGATCAAGATATTCCTGCGGTCCCAGGTGCAGCAACAGGGCATCGTTGATGTCCTCGACAAGGCACCCGCCCGGCATCCGGATGCCGCAATAGAGGATCTTGTCGAAACCGAAAGCCACCAATGCCGTAGAAAAGCTGCGCCAGACCGCATTGATATCCCTTGCCGCCAGCACATCGATAATCGCATCGCGAAGCGCCGGAGCCTGCCGTTCGATATTCATCGCCCGATCACTTGCTTCTCCCCAATTGACCTCAGTGTCCCTGCATCGGGATATTCAGGCAAGAGAAAAGAAAATTGCTATTCCGCCCCGGCGCCCTTGAAACCGCTGGCCACGACGAATTTTTCCGAGGAATCCGCCCTGCTTGCCGGTGGTTTGATATTCGCGACCTTGGTGAAACGCTGTTTCAGCAATTTCTGAAGATCCCCCTCGGCACCGCCCGCCAGAACCTTGGCAACGAAGGTGCCGCCCTCTTCCAGCACATCGAAGGCGAAAAAGGCGGCCGCCTCGCAGAGCGCGATGATTCGCAGATGATCGGTCTGTTTATGCCCAGAGGACGCGGCGGCCATGTCCGACATCACCACATCGGCCTTGCCGCCGAGCCATTCCTTGACCTTGAGATCGGCATCGTCCTCCATGAAGTCAAGCTGATGCAATTCGCATCCGGCGATGGGCTCCATCTCCTGCAGATCGACGCCGAGGATCGTCCCCACCGCCTTGCCGGACTTTTCGCCGAGCACGTTGCAGCGTTTGACCGCGACCTGGCACCAGCCGCCCGGCGCGGCGCCGAGGTCAACGACACGGGCGCCGGGCACAAGGAAGCGATACTTGTCGTCGAGCTCCATGATCTTATAGGCCGCGCGACCCCGATAACCTTCGGCGCGGGCGCGCTTCACATAGGGGTCATTCAGTTGCCTCTGCAGCCAGCGCGTCGAGCTGAGCTTGCGGCCGCGGGCCGATTTCACCTTCACTTTCAACTCGCGCTGACCGCGTCCAGAAGTGTTCTTGCCGTCCGGTGTCTTGGCCATCAAAAGGCCCCCTCTTCCAATACGCCATCGGCGCTCATCTGCGCATATAGCAGGCCTTCGCGCAGACCGCGATCCGCAACTGACAGCCGATCGGTCGGCCAGCAGCGCATCAGCGCCTGCAGGATCGCCGCGCCCGACATGATCAGCGCCTGCCGATCCTGACCGATGCGCGGATCCGCACGCCGCCCCCCCGGCCCCATTGCCAGGTAGGAATGAATCACCTTGTCGATCTGCGCGGAGGTCATGCGCAGCCCGTCGACCTTGGTGCGGTCATACCTCTTGAGCCCGAGATGGCTCGCCGCGACGGTCGTCACGGTCCCCGAGGTGCCGACGATCTGGAACCGCTCCTGCGGCTGAACCGATTGATAGGGCGTAAATTCGGTCAGGTTCTCCTCGAAGAACCAGGACATCAGCGCGAAACGCGCCGCGTCATCCTCCACGTCGGAAAACTGATCGCGCAGTGTCGCCACGCCCAGCGGAACCGAGATCCAATCCACCACCTTGGCGGCCGGAATATCCGAGACCGCCTGTTTGAAACCGCCATGCAGCCGCATGATCGACTGCGCACGATCGGCGCCCGGCACGTGTTTGATGTCGATCCACACCAACTCGGTCGATCCGCCGCCGATATCGACCACCAGCAGGTTCTCGGTCTTGCGACTGACCAGCGGTGCGCAGGAGATCACCGCGAGCTGCGCCTCTTCCTCTGGTTTGATGATATCAAGCTTCAGTCCGGTCTCGCGTTGAATGCGGGCCATGAACTCGGCCCCGTTGAGCGCGCGACGGCAGGCTTCGGTGGCGACGAGCCGCATGCGGCGTACCTTGTTACGCCGCAGCTTTTGCTGGCAGATCCGCAATGCCTGAATGGTGCGCGCCATCGATCCGCGCGAGAGCCGCCCGGTTTTCTCGAGCCCCGACCCGAGCTGGACGGATTTCGAGAAGGAATCGACCACATGAAAACCGCTGCCCTTGGGCTGAGCGATCAACATGCGGCAGCTATTGGTACCCAGATCAAGGGCCGCGTATAGGTCTGACGATCCGGGCGGTACTGGCGCGGGGCTCAGAGCCGGTATTCTGTCGAGCGCGCCCGCACCTGTGGGACGCTTTGGCGCCATGGGTCGCGCCTTTCATATCGAGTTGCCTCCAAAGTAATGCCTGGAAGGGACCTCTGCAAGCGCCAACGACGGGCTCGGCGGCCCTGCGCGCGCCGCCAGTCGGGCTGACCTGACGTCATTTATAGGGCACTCGCACGCTCAGGGCGGCCCGTGGACCGCCCTCGCTGCCGTTCAAGAAAGGTCGAAAAATACTAGCTGGGCATGACCTCGGGTTCCGGCGCCGCCGGTTCCAGCGGCACCACCGCGCGTCGGTAGAGATGCCAGGTGGCGTGACCGAGCACCGGCAGAACGATGATCATGCCGATGAAAAATGTCACCGCGCCGATCCCCAGCATGACGACCACGACCAGACCCCAGAGCGCGACCGTGCCGGGATTGCGCTTGGTCAACTCCATGGAGGTCACGACCGCATGGGGCACACCGACATGGCGGTCGATCAGCAGCGGGAAGGACACCACGCTGGTTGCCAGCACCAGGGCTGCGAAGAAGAAGCCGACAATCACCCCGATGATCAGCATCGCCCAGCCTGCGCCGGTCGTGAAGATATCGGAGATGAAGCCCGAAATCGAGCTCGGCGCCTCCGGTCCCAAGGTCAGATAGTAGATATAATAGGCGCTGATCATCCAGGCGACGAACATTGCGAAGAGATAGAAGCCAAGCACCAGCACCGGCGCGAAAGCCGGGCTGTTGATCACCGCAAAACCATCACCGAGACTCGTTTCCATCCCCAACTCCCGACGCCGACTCATCTCGTAGAGCCCGATCGCCGCGACCGGTCCGAGCAGCGCGAAGCCCGAGATCAGCGGGAAGGCCAAGGGCAGCAGATTGGTGTTGAGAGCGAACCAGACCAGCAGCAGACCGAGCACCGGATAGATCAGCACGATGAAGATCACGTCGGTGCGCAGAGCGGTGAAATCTTCCATCCCCTTGCGCAGGGCCAGCTTGACGTCATCGGCCGTCAAATCCCTGATCTGCACGACGGCGCCGTGTTCGCCGCCAAGCTCGCTGGTCCCGACCCCGACACGATGCGCGCCCCGGCCAAAGGCCGCGGCCGTCCAGGACAGCGGATTTCCGATAGTACGAACCATATTGATTTTCCTCACTGCAAGCATGTGTTGGGATCGTTTGCGATCCGGAGCCGTAACGGCAGACAGGCAACGAATGATTTCGATCCTACCATAATAACAAGGATTTGTCGCGCATTCTGACGGAGCATCGATTGATGGTTGCGCAGGCCGCCCGGCAGGGCATTGCGGCGGCGCGCAGAGATCAGTGGCGGGGTCGGACCCCCGATCATCCGGTCTCCGGCGACGATTTTGATCCTTCGACGTCGCACATCGCGCGCTACTTGTCGAAATCAGCCTTCGGAGAAGTTACGCTTTCGCTTAGAGAGGGCAAAGGACGCAGGGCGCAGGGAGGTGGAGATGCCAGAAGTCACAATCGTCTATTGGCGCGATATTCCGGCACAGGTGATCGTCGGCAAGGGGCGGCGCGGCTCAAAGCGACCGTTGCCCGAGCGCTTTGAACAGGCCATCGACCGCGCCGCGATGAAGGTCAACGCGCGCGATAGCGACGCCTATCTGGCGGAATGGCGCAAGGCCGACCCCGTCGAGGTCGCGGGCGAGCCCGAGGCCGTGGCCGATGCCGAGGTCACTCGCCTCGATACCGAATACGACAACGACCGCCTTAAGACCCTGATTGCCAACGACGGCTGGGCCTGAGCCCTCCATGTTCAAGGATAACATCATGTCCCTGTTAAACTTCCGCCGCAAGGAAGCCCCTGCCCCGCAGCAGCCCAACGCCGAGGTCGAGGCCTTCTTGCAGGATTACTCGATCGAGGTGATGCCGCGCACCGCCGAGAAGGTGGAGAATTTCCGCGATCTGCTGCCCGAGGGCACCCGCGTCTATATCGCCCATATCGAAGGCACCCCGATCGAGGACATGGTCGCCACCGCCGCACGCCTCAATGCCGATGGCTTCAAGGTCATGCCGCATTTCCCGGCCCGGATCATCAAGGACCGCGCGACGCTGGAAAACTGGATCGCCATGTATCAGGGCGAGGCGGATGTGAAACAGGCGCTGCTGCTGGCCGGCGGCGTGACCGATCCGCATGGAGATTTCTCCGATTCCATGCAGTTGATGGAAACCGGTTTGTTCGACAAACACGGTTTCGAGCGCCTGCACGTCGCCGGGCACCCCGAAGGCAACCGCGACATCGATCTCGACGGCACGCGTCTCAAGGTTGACAGCGCCTTGAAGTGGAAACAGGGCTTTTCCGAGCGCACGGATGCGAAAATGGCCATTGCCACGCAATTCGCCTTCGAGGCCGGGCCGATCATCGAATGGGCCGACAGTCTCAAACACGCGGGCATCGACCTGCCGATCCACATCGGCATCGCCGGTCCGGCGAAGCTGCAGACGCTGATCAAATTCGCCATCGCCTGCGGTGTCGGCCCCTCGCTCAAGGTGTTGCAGAAACGCGCCATGGACGTGACCAAACTGCTGCTGCCCTATGAGCCGACCGACGTCGTTGCCGAACTGGCCGCGCACAGGGCTGCGAACCCCGATTTCAACATCACCCATGTGCATTTCTTCCCGCTCGGCGGGATCAAGACCAATGCGCAATGGGCCATCGACAACGGTGGCCGCGCGACCACCCCTGCAAACGTTTCCTGAAGGACAGTAGAATGACCCGTACCATCGTCGAATCCAAGACCAAGACCGCCATTATCGGCTTTGACCAGCCGTTCTGCGTGATTGGCGAGCGGATCAACCCCACGGGCCGCAAGATCCTGTCCGAAGAGCTGGAGCGCGGCGATTTCTCCCGCGTGGAGGCCGATGCCATTGCCCAGGTCGCCGCAGGCGCGACGGTGCTGGATGTGAACTCGGGCGCGGTATTTTCCAACAAGATGGCCGAAGACCCGCGCTATGCCGACAACAACTTTGTCGAACCGACGCTGATGCCCGAGCTGATCAGGGTCGTGCAATCGGTGGTCGATGTTCCGATCTGTATCGACAGCTCGGTGCCGGGCGCGCTTGAGGCCGGGCTCGAGGCCTGTGAGGGCCGACCGCTCTTGAATTCGGTGACCGGCGAGGAAGAACGGCTGGAGCTCGTGCTGCCTCTGGTGAAGAAATACAACGTGCCCGTGGTGGCGATCTCGAACGACGACACCGGCATTTCAGAAGACCCCGACGTACGTTTCGCGGTGGCCAGGAAAATCGTCGAACGCGCCGCCGATTTCGGCATCCCGGCGCATGACATCGTGGTCGATCCGCTGGTCATGCCGATCGGCGCCATGGCGACGGCAGGTCATCAGGTGTTCACGCTGGTGCGGCGACTGCGCGATGAGCTCGGGGTCAACACCACCTGCGGCGCCTCCAACATCTCCTTCGGCCTGCCCAACCGGCACGGCATCAACAACGCTTTCCTCCCGATGGCCATGGGTGCAGGCATGACCTCGGCGATCATGAACCCGGTGGCAGTGCCGATCAACGCCACCAGGATCGCGGAGAAGAAAGCGGAGATCGCGGCCTCGGGGATCATCCTGCCCGCGGACATGGATGACGAAACCTTCGTCACCCTGTTCGGCCTCGGATCGACCAAGCCGCGGGCGGGCAAGGAGATGGAGGCCATCCGCGCCGCCAATTTCCTCTTCGATCGTGATCCGCACGGAACGGAATGGATCAAGTTCAATAAGGTCGCCCCGAAGGCCGGGCAGGAAGGTCGCGGTCGCGGCGGGCGTGTCGGCGGACGTCGCCGGGCCTGATCCGCAAGACAGAACGGTTGGCGTCCCGATGGCCGGGGCGCCGTTTGCAGACAGGCGTCGGTTCAGATCGCGCGCAGAGCCACCACCGCGTTCATCCCGCCGAAGGCAAAGGCATTGCTGAGCGCCACATCGACCTGCGTCTCGCGGGCCATGTTCGGCACCACGTCGAGCGCGCATTCCGGGTCGGGTTCACGATAGCCGATCGTTGGCGCAATCACGCCATCGCGCAGCGCCATGATACAGGCCAGCAGTTCGACGGCGCCGGTGCCGCCGATCAGATGCCCATGCATCGATTTGGTCGAGGAGATCATCAAGTTTTCGGCATGGTCGCCGAACACCTCCCGCACGGCGGCGCATTCGCTTCGGTCGTTGGCAGCGGTGCCGGTGCCGTGGGCGTTGATATAGCCGACCGCTTCCAGCGCGATCCCGGCATCCGCCAGCGCCCCGCGCATCGCGCGTACGGCACCGTCCCGGCTCGGCATGACGATATCGCTGGCGTCCGATGTCATGGCGAAACCCGCGACCTCGCAATGAATATCGGCGCCGCGGGCCCGGGCATGCTCATATTCCTCGAAGACGAAAATCCCCGCGCCCTCACCCTGCACCATCCCGCTGCGGTCCCTGGAAAACGGACGACAGGCATCATGGCTCATCACCCGCAGCCCTTCCCACGCCTTGACACCACCGAAACACAGCATCGCCTCGGACCCGCCGGTGAGCATGGCCGGGGCCATGCCCGACCGCACCAGCGCAAAGGCCTGCGCCATCGCGTGATTGGAGGAAGCGCAGGCGGTCGAAACGGTGAAAGACGGGCCCTGCAGATTCCAGGCCATGCTGAGATGCGCTGCTGCGGCATTGTTCATGAGCCGTGGCACGGTGAAGGGATGCACCCGGTTGCGTCGCTCTTCATAGACCGCACGATAATTGTCGTCCCAAGTGCCGACGCCGCCCCCGGCCGTACCGAGCACCACGCCCGAACGGCCTGCAAGGTCACCATCGAACTCGAGCCCGGATTGCGCGACCGCCTCCTGCGCAGCGGTAAGGGCGAATTGGGTGAAACGATCATATAGGGTGCGCTGCTGTCGGTCGAACCGGGCATCGCCATCAAAGCCGCGCACCTGCGCGCCTATGCGTATCGACAAACGATCGACATCACGCATATCCAAGGGCCCGATCCCGCAAATCCCCTCGCGCATCGCCGCGAATGTCTCAGGTACCGAATGCCCCAAAGCGTTGATCGTGCCCGCCCCGGTGATCACCACGCGTTTCACGACCCGTTACCCCTGCGCCGCCTTCAGCCCCTCGACCCCGGCGACGATGGCGCCGACGGTGGAGATATCGAAGGCCGTTTCGGCCGGGTTGTTGGCGTTGAAGGGTACGTTGATGTCAAAGGCCTCCTCGATGGCGAAAATGCTTTCCACCAAACCGAGCGAGTCGATCCCCAGCGAGTCCAGCGAGCTTTCCATGCCGATATCCTGCGGTTCGAGCACCGCCTGTTCGGCGATGATCGCGATCACCTGGTCTCTGATGTTCATCGATGATATTCCCCTGCTTCGTCGCGGCGAAATCTAGGCATCTCCGTCGGGTTTTGAAACCGTCTTTTGCAATGCAGCGATATCGCGCAGGGCGCGCGGCAGACGACGCAGCGCGCGGTAGATATCCATCTGCTTGTCCATCGCGGTAGCCGGATAGCCCAGCATCGTGCGTCCTGCCGGCACGTTGGACAGCAGCTTGGTCCCGCCGCCGGCGATCACCCCGTCGCCGATGAAAATATTGTCGCTCGCCCCGACCTGACCGCCGAGCACGACATTGTCCCCGATCACCACCGAACCCGCGACGCCGACCTGGCCGCAGAGCAGGCAATTGCGCCCGACCACCACGTTATGGCCAAGATGGACGAGGTTATCGAGCTTGCTGCCATCGCCGATGATTGTGTTGCGGATGGTGCCGCAATCGATCGTGGCGTTCATCCCGATTTCGACATCGTCGCCGATCTCCACGGAGCCGAGCGAATGAATACGTGTCCAGGGCTGCGCCTTACGTTCGCCCTGATCCCCGAGGGTCTTGCGGGCGGATTCGACGTTCGACGGTTCGGCGGTCACGAAGGAGAAGCCATCTCCGGCCACCCGCGCGCCGGGTTGGGCAATGAACCGATCCCCGATTACCGCCCGGGCACCGATGCTGACCATCTCGCGCAGAAACGCGTCCTTTCCAATCGTGACATCCTGCCCGATATGGCAATGCGGCCCGATCACGCTGCCTGCGCCGATCCGGACCCCGGCGGCAATGACGCTAAGCGGTCCAACGCTGACATCCGCTGCCAGCTCGGCACCGGGATCGATCACGGCACTTGGATGAATCCCGGATGCAAAGCCCTGACCGCGGTCCATCATCCGCGTCACCCCGGCCATGGCGAAACGCGGCCGGTCCGGGAAGATTGCCGCCTTGAGCCCCAGTCCGCGCCAATCGGCTCCGGGCCAGAGCATGGCAGCCTGCGCCCGTCCCTCGGAGAGCCCCGCGGCATATTTGGGATCCATCGCCAGGGCGAGATCGACGGCCCCCGCGGCTGCCGGTTCGGCGAGCCGGTTGACACGAAGAGAAGTGTCACCCGCGGTTTCTGCACCAAGCGCCGCTGCGATCTCGTCAATCGTATAGGTCATTGTCTTCCCCCGTTTCAGGGACCGGATCTACCCCCGATAGGCACGCAATGCCACCCCTGCCTTGCTGAGCGCCGACCAGATCCGCGCGTCCCGGCCATAGATATCGGCACGATACTCAGTCTGGCCCCGGGCATTGGTAAAGGCGGTCCGGTAGATCAGATGCACAGGCACCGGCGGTTCGAGATTGACCCGCGTTTCGCGACCGGTATTGAGTTTGGCATGAAAGAGTCCCTCGGGATCGTCGCTTTGCGGGGCCAGCAGCGCATAGGCGAATTCGAAAGGATCGGCCAGCCGTACGCACCCGTGGCTGAAGGCCCGGACATCGCGCTGGAACAGGCTCTTGGCCGGGGTGTCATGCAGGTAGATATTGTACTTGTTCGGAAACATGAACTTGACCAGCCCGAGCGCATTGTCGTGGCTTGGCGGTTGGCGCATGGAGAAGGGAAAGTTGCGGGCATTGTAATTGTTGAAATTCACCGCACCCCGATTGATCTTGCGCCCCTGCCGGTCGGTGACCTCGATATGACGCACGGCATAGGGATTGCGCTTGAGCTGCGGCAGATATTCCTTCGTGACGATCGAGCGCGGCACATACCAGCTCGGGTTGATCACCATGAATTCCATGCGGTCGGAAAATTCGGGCGTGGGCCGGTCATCGCGCGCGGCCCCGACGACGGAGCGGGTCGAGAAGGTCACCTTGCCATTGTCGATGATCCTTGCGGAAAAATCGGGGATGTTGACGAGGACGTGACGATCCCCGCGGTCGAGGTTCAGCCATCGCTCCCGCTCGAGCGCGACGATCACCGATTGCAGCCTTGTCTCGACCCCGCTGTTGATCTGGCGCATCGTCTCCGGCCCGGCGATACCGTCCTGGTTGAGACCATGCGCCAGCTGAAAGGATTTCACCGCTGTGGTCATCGTCTCGTCATAGCTCTGGGTCAGGGTGCGGTCCAGAAAACCCATCGAGATCAGCCGGTTGCGCAGAGAAAGCACCTCTTTGCCAGTGTCGCCGGGACGCAGGGTGCCCGACTGGACTGTGGGCCCCCAGCCGCCTGCGGCAAGCAACCTCTCCAGCGTCAGCTTCTCCTTCAGCAATGCGTTGTATTCGATGGTTCGCGGCGGCAGCCCGCGGAACAATGCCGCCGGCGCGGTGGTGTTCAGACTGGCGAGATAGGCACCGCGGTCGCGATAGGGGATTTCGCGCACGATCTGACGGTCAATGCGCGACGGGATCAGTACGCCGGTCTGGATGTCCCGGGCATATTGCAGGAAGACCCGGCTCATCGCCACCTCGGCCAGCCCCCTGTCACGCTCGCTGCGCACCGCGCCAAGCTGCGCGACGAGCCCGGCAGGATCGTAGCGGGCGACCGGCAACCCGTGCGCTTCGGCATTTTCGATAGCCCGCAGAAGCTCGGCGCGGCGCGCCCGGTCGCCGTCCCCGGTTCCGGTCCAGAGCGGGGCATATTCATTCTCGCGGTAGAACCCGGCGATATCGCTGTCCTCTGCCGCCGCTTCGGCTACCGCCTGTTTGAACGGGGTCACCTGCGCAACCGCGCCAGAGGCGATCGGCAAGCTGAGCAAGAGGGACAGCAGACCCGGCACCGCGAAACCGCGGCGCATCGATGCGAGACCCATACCTGTCATTCTTTCCCCCGAGCATGTGGCCAGCAATAAAGGATACCGGCATAGCCTAACCCTTGTCCGAAATGCCCCGGATCAAGTCCATTCACATTCGCACCAGCCAAGTAAACAACGGGTAAAGTGATGCGCAAAAGCCGCTCGGATTGGCGAAAACGCGTGCTGAATGGACCCGATATGCGCGAAAAATTGCCGAAAATTTTTGGCAGATGGAACCATCCGGATTCAGTACTTGGTTCATTTTTCCCGCTATGCAATAACCATGTTGCATCTGGGGAAGAGATGAAGTGCCCGTGTAACATCATGGACACATTGTAGGCAGACGACGGGACAGAAAGACATGACAGGCATCAGCTCTTCGGGCATGACCCGACGCGCCGTTCTCGGCGCCTTCGCGGCTACTGCAGTGACAGCCGCACCGACATTCGCCAATGCCGCAGGATTCCTGCGCGGCGCGGGCGACGTTCGACGTATCCGCATGTATTCGGGCCGTACGGGTGAACGGCTCGACATGATTTACTGGATCGAAGGCCAGTATATCAAGGATGCGGTCAAGGAAATCAATCACTTCATGCGTGACTGGCGCACCGATGACGTCAAGAATATCGACCTGCGCACGGTGGATATCATGGCGGCGTCGCACAACCTTCTGGATGTCAGCGAACCCTATATGCTGCTCTCTGGCTACCGCAGTCCGAAGACCAACGCGATGCTGCGGTCCCGCTCGCGCGGGGTGGCGAAAAACTCCCTGCACATGCGCGGTCAGGCCGCCGACCTGCGGCTCGGGTCGCGGACGGTGCACCAGGTCGCCAAGGCGGCGATAGCGTGCCGTGGCGGCGGTGTCGGGCGTTATTCCGGCTCCAATTTCACGCATATGGATTGTGGTTCCGTACGGTCTTGGGGCGGTTGAACCCGGTCATATTACCTTGAAATGAGCGCCCTGCGGGGCGCTTTTTTCATTCCACGAATACAACTTCTATTTCGACACCCGGATCCGCCTGCATACGGGACGTGACCATCCGCGCGAGTTCGCCCGCGTCCCAATTTGTCATGCGCACGCAGCCATGGCTCTGGTTGGTGAACAATTTCGAAGGTTCGGAAGTGCCGTGCAACCCGTAGGTCGGCTTGTCGAGGTCGATCCATGTCGAGCCAACCGGCCCGTTCGGTCCCGGCGGCAGGGTGAGAAACTCGGTATTGTCGCCCTGCTGGAAATTCACATCCGGATTGTAGCTATAGGTCGGATCGGGCGCCACGGCAGTTACCAGATGGGTCCCGCTCGGCGAAGGCGTCCCGTCAGAGCCAATGGTGACGGGATAGTCGGAGAGCACCCGACCGTTGACATCGAGCGCTTGGAGCCGCGAGCGCGGCTTGTCGATGACAATCCGGGCCAGCGGCGCATCTTCGCGGCGCCGCGTGACATCGACGACGGTCACCGTCTCCCCTGCGACCCAATCGAGCCCCGGATTGAGACCGATGAGGAAGTCCTCGTCCATGTGATATTGTTCGGCAATTGCCTCCGACACACGGGTAAAGCCGATACGGTCGAGCTTTGCCAACTCGGCGTAATCGTTTGGCAAGGGACCGGGGGTCAGTTGCGATACGTCGGCTGGCGAAATCACATGCGCCTTGGTCACCTGACCGACCTGCGCCCCGCCAAGCGCGTCCCAGACCTCGCCGTCAAGGACACCGTCCACCGGCAGGTTCTGCTGACGTTCGAAAGCGCGCAGGGCCGTGCCGGTCATGCCGCCGGAATATCCATCGATCACTCCCGGCGACATGGCGGCGCGGTCGAGCAGCACCTGTAGCTTCACGGTCAGGGCCGAGCGCCCCTCGGGCAGCGGTTGATCGCGGTACTCGGCGGCGTCGATCTCCTCGGGATTCGGGATCCGGTGATTCACCTTATCGGCGCGCGAAGGTACCGCCGTTCCCTGATCCGCTGTGCCATCCCCGGTTGCGCTCTCTTCGACCGGAGGCAGCGGCGTCGTGCCGATGCTGTCCTGTTCATTCGCCCGGCGCAGCAATTCCTCGAGCTGCGATTCAGTAACGATCGGTTCTTCGGCGAGGGCGGGACCGGCCAACATGGCAATCATGGGGAGCGCGGCGAGCCGCAGACGGGCGGTACAAGACAATTTCATCGGGGCTTCCTGCTCATTGTTTGCAGGTCAACGCCATCGGATGACGAATTGTTCCTCCCGCGCAGGTGTGACACTATCATCGGATCGATTTGAGATAAAAGGAAAATTGGCGGACCGTAGAGGATTCGAACCTCTGGCCTCTGCCTTCGGAGGGCAGCGCTCTATCCAGCTGAGCTAACGGTCCATGGGGGCGGTATAGCTAGGCTTCCCGCCCCCTGCAAACGGAAAATTGGCGATCAGCCAAAGAGTTCCCGCGCCAGTTCCAGCGCCTCGACAAGCGCGTCAACTTCGGCCTCGGTATTATAGAGACCGAATGACGCGCGACAGGTCGCAGTCACCCCGAGATGGGTCATCAACGGCGCGGCGCAATGATGCCCGGCGCGCACCGCGACGCCCTTCTTGTCAAGAATGGTGGAGATGTCATGGGCATGGGCCGCGCCTTCCAGCGTGAAGCTGAAGATCGCGGCCTTGTCCTTGGTCGTGCCCTGCTGCTGCAACCAGTTGAGCCCGTCGAGCCGCGCGACCGCATAGTCACGCAGCCGGTCCTCATGGGCCGCGATGTTCTCCATTCCGAGGGACATCATGTAATCAAGTGCCGCGCCGAGGCCGATGGTCGCGACGATCCCCGGCGTGCCGGCCTCGAATTTCATCGGTGCATCGTTATAGGTGACGTTTTCCTTGGTCACATAGCGGATCATGTCTCCGCCGCCGATGAACGGGCGCATCTCGGCCATGCGCTCGGATTTGATATAGATAGCGCCGGAGCCCGAGGGGCCGTAGAGCTTGTGGCCGGTAATCGCATAAAAGTCACAGCCGATTTCCCGGACATCGACCGGCATATGCACCGCGCCCTGCGAGCCGTCCACGAGGACCGGCACATCCTTCTCATGCGCCGCCTCGGTGATGGTTTTCACATCGACCTTGGTGCCCAGGACGTTGGAAAGATGCGAGATCGCGACCAGCTTGGTGCGCGGGCCGATAGCATCGATCACCGCTTGGGGGTCCAGCGCGCCGGTGCTGTCCACATCGACCCATTTGAGAACAACGCCCTGCCGTTCACGCAGGAAATGCCAGGGCACGATATTGGCGTGATGCTCCATGACACTCAGCACGATCTCGTCCCCCGCCTGCATCCGCGGCATGGCCCAGCCATAGGCGATCGTGTTGATCCCCATGGTCGCGCCGGTGTTCATCACGATCTCGTCTTCGGATGCGGCGTTGAGGAAGCGCGCGATGGTGCCGCGCACCGCCTCATACTTGTCGGTCGCCAGGTTGGAAAGATAATGCAACCCTCGGTGAACATTGGCGTATTCCATGGAATACGCCTGCGTAATCGCGTCGATCACCACCTGCGGCTTCTGCGCCGAGGCACCGTTGTCGAGATAGACCAGCGGCTTGCCGTTCACCTGACGTGACAGGATCGGAAAATGCGAGCGGATTTCGGTGACATCATACATGGGGCAGTAATCCTTGGGCAGTGATGCCGATGAAGGAGATCAGAAGGCCGAGTCCGAGGATCAGGCCGATTCCGGCGACAACCAGAGTTGCGATGGCGTGGAACAGCGTCGGCAGTTGCAACGCTGTCACGATGAAGTTCAGCAGGATCCAGACGCCCCAAACTGCGACCATCAGCGACAGGATCATCCCGAGCGGCGGCAGCAGCAACGCGATCAGCAGAATGGCGAGCTGTGCCGCGGCGCGCAGCGACTGGAGCCAGATGACGAGCATCAGGACAGTGTCGATATCCCCCTGCCCGCCCAGGGCCCACCCGGCCCAATAAAGCGCGTAGACATAGATGACCAGCAGTCCGGTAAGCAGGAAGAACAGTGCAAGCGGCGCCTCGAAATAACCCGGCAATGCCATCTGCGGCGGCGAGGCCGCGAGCAATAGCACCAGAATCAGCGTGTTGAGCGCCGCCACCAGCGCCAACGCTGTCCAGAGCACATCGCGCCCCGGACGATAGGCAAGGATCACCGCCGCCGCCTGGCGCGGGGTGAAAAGAGTTGCCTGCACCAGCGGCGCGAGAGCCGCGACATTCATGAAGCTTTCCTTTCGGCCACCAGCAAGCCACCGATCCAGAACCAGAGAAACACGCAGAGCCAGAGCAGCCCGACGATGCTGAGTTCGATCCCGGGGCCGACGAAACCGGCCGTCAGCCCGTGCAGAAGGATCAGCGGCGAAGAGGCCAGCAGTGCCCAGAACAACGCCAGACGCGCGTTGTAGAAGCTGCCCCTGCCGCCGAGCAGTCGGGCAACCAGATGACTTACCCCGGCGAGGACGTAGAGCAGCAGCGGCGCGATGAACAGCCACGCCATGAGCGTCGCCCCGAGCAGCATGTCGAGCTCGGTCCCGGTCAGATGCGCCTCTCTGGCCAGTCGCGGGGTCTGCGCCACGAAAATGATCAGGCAGGCGATCATCAGATAGATCAACGCCCGGTCTTCCCGCGGGCCCGGCGCCAGAAGGCGCCGGACCACCGCGGCTGGCCCTCGATAGGTGGCCAGAATATCGCGGGTTGCCGCCATCAGCCGCGGCGACGGTCCAGCCAGGAGGCAAGCCGCCCGTTGATTTCGTCGCGCAGCTCTTCGGTCTCGATTTCCTCCACCGCCTCGGCGAGGAAAGCCATGGTCAACAGATCGGTCGCCTCGCTCCGCTCGATGCCACGGGCGCGCAGATAGAACAGCGCCTCCTCGTCGATCGCGCCCGATGTCGAGCCATGCGAACAGGCGACGTCATCGGCATAGATTTCGAGCTCCGGCTTGGCGAGGAACTGGCTGTCCTCATCGAGCAGAAGTGACTGGCTGATCTGATAGCCGTCGGTCTTCTGCGCGCCTTCCTTGACCAGGATCTTACCCTGGAACACGCCGGTCGCTCCGTTGCGCAGCACCTTCTTGAACACCTGACGGCTCTCGCAGTTCACCGCGTCATGGCTAACGAAAACCGTGTCATCATGATGAAACGCCCCATCGCCGACACAGGCGCCCGCCACATGGGCATTGGCATCGTCGCCGGTGAGTTCGATCACGCATTCGTTGCGCGTCATCTGCCCGTTGACGGTGACGGTGAAGGATTTGAACGAGGATTCACGGCCCAGCCGGGCGAAGATATGTGTCGCCGCCCGCCGTTCATGATCGCGCCCCTGGGCGCGAACATGATGGAACCGCGCCTTATCGGCCACCTCGACCTCCATCACCATGTTGAGCCGCGCCGCCGCCGGACCATTCTCGAGCAGGGTCATTTCGGCCCCGGCATCGAGCTTGATGCAATGGTGCAGGATTGCGTCGGAAGTATCTGATTCATGGAGGTAAATCAGGTTCACAGGCTTGCTCACCCGGTCCGTGACATGGATAAGGATCCCGTCCAGCGCAAATGCGGTATTGAGCGCTGCCAACGGACGCTGCACCGGCGTCTGGCCGCGCGATTCCAACGTTCCGTAAAGGTCGCGCGCCCAATGCAGATCGCTGTCCGCCGCGGCAAGCCTTTCGATCCGGATGCCTTCGAGCGCCAGATCGTCGGAAGCCTCGACGTCAAAGACACCGTCGACGAACACCAGCTTCAGCCGGTCCATCTCGTCGAACAGCGGCGCCTCGTCATGCACGAAGACCGCGGCGGGCACAGGATCGGGTTGGGTCAGCGTATCGGGACGGGTGAATTTCCAATATTCATCGCGCCGCCCGGGCAGACCCATGCTGCGCAACCGCGCCAGCGCATCTTCCCGTGCGGCCCGGCTCCAGCCGCCGCCCGGCATTTCCAGCCCCGCGAGCATCGCGTCGGTGGCGTTCTGTTTCAATTCTGCCAGTGCCATTTAAGCCACCTCGGCGAGAATATCACCATATCCGTTGTTCTCGACCTCAAGCGCCAGCTCCGGCCCGCCGGATTTCACGATGCGGCCATCGGCCATGATATGCACCACATCCGGTTTGATGTGATCGAGCAGACGCTGGTAATGGGTGATGACGAGGAAGCCGCGCCCCGCATCGCGCAGCGCGTTGACCCCCTCGGCCACCAGCTTCATCGCATCGACATCAAGACCGGAGTCGGTCTCGTCGAGGATGCACATCTTCGGCTCCAGCATCGCCATCTGCAGGATCTCGTTGCGTTTCTTCTCACCGCCCGAGAAACCCATGTTGACCGGACGTTTCAGCATGTCCGCATCGATCTTGAGCTCCTTGGCCTTGGCGCGGATCAGCTTGAGGAAGTCGGAGGCCGACATCTCCTCCTCGCCGCGCGCCTTGCGCTGCGCGTTTACCGCGGTGCGCAGGAAGGTCATGTTGCCGACGCCGGGGATCTCCACCGGGTATTGAAAAGCCAGAAACAGCCCTGCCGCGGCGCGTTCTTCGGGTTCCATCTCCAGCAGGTCGACACCTTCCAGCGTCGCGGATCCGCCGGTGACCTCATAGCCCCCCTTGCCGGAGAGCACATAGCTCAGCGTCGACTTGCCCGAGCCGTTCGGCCCCATGATCGCATGGACCTTTCCGGCTTCGACTTCCAGATCCACGCCCTTGAGGATCTGCTTTTCTTCTTCTTCGAGTTCGACCGTCAGGCCCTTGATGCTCAGCATGTCATGCTCCTTCTGGCGGCGTCACGCGCCGCAATGTCAGTAATGTCCCGGGCGTCACGACGCCCGATGTCAGGTCGGGATCAGCCCACCGACCCTTCAAGCGAGATCGCCACCAGCGCCTGGGCCTCCATGGCAAATTCCATCGGCAATGCCTGCAGCACGTCCTTGCAGAAACCGTTGACCACCAGTGCGACGGCCTCTTCCTCGTCCATGCCGCGCGACCGGCAATAGAACAGCTGATCGTCATCGACCTTGGAGGTGGTGGCCTCGTGTTCGACCCGGCTGCTGTTGTTCTTGACCTCGATATAGGGCACCGTATGCGCCCCGCATTTATCGCCGATCAGCAGCGAGTCACACTGGGTGTAGTTGCGGCTCTCCTTGGCCTTCGGGTGCATCGAGACCAGCCCGCGATAGGTGTTCTGCGCCTTGCCCGCCGAAATCCCCTTCGAGACGATACGCGACTTGGTGCGCTTGCCGAGGTGGATCATCTTGGTCCCGGTATCAGCCTGCTGCATGTTGTTGGCGATGGCGATCGAGTAGAATTCGCCCTGGCTGTCATCGCCGCGCAGGATGCAGGAGGGGTATTTCCACGTCACGGCCGAGCCGGTCTCGACCTGCGTCCACATCACCTTGGCCCGATCGCCCCGGCAATCGGCCCGCTTGGTCACGAAGTTGTAAATCCCGCCCTTGCCGTTCTCATCGCCCGGATACCAGTTCTGCACCGTGGAATATTTCACCTCGGCGTCTTCCTCGACGATGATCTCCACCACCGCGGCATGCAGCTGGTTCTCGTCGCGCTGCGGCGCGGTGCAGCCCTCGAGATAGGACACGTAGGAGCCCTTGTCGGCAATGATCAGCGTGCGCTCGAACTGGCCGGTATTCTCCGCGTTGATGCGGAAATAGGTGCTCAATTCCATCGGGCAGCGCACGCCCGGAGGCACGTAGACGAAAGAGCCGTCCGAGAAAACCGCCGAGTTCAGCGTGGCGTAGAAATTGTCATTCACCGGCACCACGGTGCCGAGATATTTCTTCACCAGCTCGGGATGTTCGCGGATCGCCTCGGAGATCGAGCAGAAGATCACCCCGGCTTTTTTCAGCTCCTCCTGGAAGGTCGTCCCGACGGATACGGAATCGAACACCGCATCGACCGCCACCTTGCGCCCCTCGGCCGGTGCATCCTCGGCCCCCTCGACACCCGCCAGGATCATCTGTTCCTTGAGCGGAATGCCAAGCTTCTTGTAGGTCTCCAGCAGCTTGGGATCGACATCATCCAGCGACTTCGGCTTCACCGCCATGCTCTTCGGGCGGGCGTAGTAATACTGTTCCTGGAAGTCGATCTTCGGATAATGGACCATCGCCCATTCCGGTTCTTCCTTGGTCAGCCACCGCTCATAGGCACCAAGGCGCCAGTCGGTCATCCATTCCGGCTCCTCGTTCTTCTCCGAGATCAGCCGCACGATATCGTGGTTGAGCCCTTTCGGCGCATATTCCATCTCGATATCGGTGGACCAGCCGTGCTTGTATTTGCCGCCAACCTCGCGCACGGCATCCACGGTTTCCTGATCGACGCCCTCTTTGACGCCGTCATGTTCTTTGACGATCACATTTTCCAAGGTCTCAATCCTTTCCCGAGGGCGCGTTCACGCAGCCCGCATTACATGTTTCTTCATCTTGGCGATCCACGCATCGGCGAAACGCAAGACATCTTCCCGGCTGGTCTCCAGCCCCAGCGACACCCGGATGGCACTGGCGGCCTCTGTGTCATTATGACCCATCGCGCGCAACACGGCGCTGGCGCGCACCTTGCCGGACGAACAGGCCGAACCCGCCGACACGGCATATCCGGCCAGGTCCATCTGCATCACCTGGGTCTCGCCGCGCCAGCCCGGTGTCATGATACAGGAGGTATTGGGCAGACGGCGGACATCTTTCCCTATAAAAATAGTCGGGCTTGAGGCGGCTGCAAGGGCCTCCTCAAGCAAATCCCGCAGATGCGCCACTTCGTCCCAACGACCCCCCAGCAGATCCCGCGTCGCCGCCTCGGCCGCCGCAGCGAATCCGGCAATTCCGATCAGGTTCTCGGTGCCCGAGCGACGTCCCATCTCCTGCCCGCCGCCCCTGATCTGCGCAGGCACCTCCTGCCCGCGCCGCAACACCAGCGCACCGATGCCTTTCGGTCCGCCGAGCTTATGCGCAGAAATCAACGCCATGCGCACACCGGAAGCGGTGAAGTCACAGGGCAGCTTGCCAAATCCCTGGGTCATGTCGCTGACCGCCAGATCCTGCGGCAGGTCCTGCACAACGCCGGTCTCCGAATTCGCCCATTGCAACGTCGCGCCACCGGGATCCGTCACGGTCACCTGGCCCTGTGCATCCACCGGCAGATCACTGCGCACCCAGGAAGCCACCGCGTCGTGCTCGACCCTCGACCCGCGCAGGTCACGCCCCGCGAGCGCCAGACCAGCAGCCTCGGTCGCACCGGAGGTAAAGACGACATCCGCCTCCTCTGCCCCCATCGTCGCGGCGATCTGAGCGCGCGCGCGCTCGATCAACGCCTTGGCCGCGCGCCCCTCGGCATGCACGCTCGAAGGATTGCCGATGACATCCATCGCCGCGACCATCGCGGCGCGCGCCTCGGTGCGCAACGGCATGGTGGCATTATGATCCAGATAGGCCCTCATCGCGTCTTCTTTATGCTCCGAACACTCCGGGGGTACGGGGGCTGGCCCCCGGTCGCCGTCGCCACGCGGCAAAACGCCGGATCCATGCCGCTGCGCCCTGTTCTGCTCATGATTCATCCACCACGGCAAAGAGATGCGGCACCGCCGGACAGGGCACCATGCCGTTGCTGATCACATCGGATAGTCGCGTCTGGTGCAGGAATACATAGACATGCGCGCTCAGCCCTTCCCAGAGCCGGTTGGTGAGGGATTGCGCGCGGCTCCCCGACAGCCCGCCGGAGGCGCCTGCCCCCTTGTGCATCGCATCGAGTGTCTCATCGACCGCCGCCAGGATCTCCACCACCCGGATCTCCACCGCCGGACGCGCGAGGCGATAGCCGCCGCCGGGGCCGCGCACCGAAGCGACGAGCTCGGCACGCCGCAGCTTGACGAACAATTGCTCGAGATAGGGCAGCGAGATCGACTGGCGTTCGGAAATATCCCCCAGCGAGACCAGGGCATTGTCCGACTGCAATGCGATATCGGCCAGCGCCACCATGGCATAGCGACCCTTGGTCGACAGCTTCATGCCTTTTCCCCCAACCGGGCACGCCACTCGATTGACGCGGCCGCGCGAAATGCCTAAGTCCGAAACCTGACCCGCACAAAGCCTGTGCGCGCAAGATTAGAACCGTTCTAAGGTGTCCTAGCGAATTCGTCAACTATTCGTCTTGCCTTCAGAACCCCAAACAGGGACGCCCATGCCCGAGGTTATTTTTCCCGGACCCGAAGGCCGCCTCGAAGGCCGCTACCATCCGCAGAAGGAACGTGACGCGCCGATTGCCATCGTGCTGCATCCGCATCCGCAATTCGGCGGGACGATGAATCACAAGGTTGTCTACAACCTGCATTACGCGTTCTATAACATGGGCTTCACGGTGCTGCGGTTCAATTTCCGCGGCGTCGGGCGCAGCCAGGGCGAATATGACCAGGGCATCGGCGAGCTGTCGGACGCGGCCAGCGCGCTCGACTATTTGCAGTCGATGAACAACAATTCCAAACATTGCTGGGTCGCGGGCTTCTCATTCGGCGCCTGGATCGGCATGCAATTGCTCATGCGCCGCCCGGAAATCACTGGCTTCATCTCGGTTGCGCCCCCGGCGAACATGTATGACTTCTCCTTCCTCGCGCCCTGTCCGGCCTCCGGTTTGGTCATCAACGGCACCGCCGACCGCGTCGCGCCGCCCGCTGATACGGTGAACCTGGTCAGCAAGCTGCACGAGCAGAAGGGCATCACCATCACCCATCAGGAAATCGAAGGCGCGGGCCATTTCTTCGAGGAACCGCATATGGACACGCTGATCGCCTCTACCTCCGACTACGTGAAGCGGCGGCTGACCGAGAGCACGCGCTGATGGCCGATGCCGCCGTCATCGAGATGGCCAACAAGCTGGCGGAGGAATGTCTGGCCGTGCAGTCGGAGATCGGCAACGACCGGCTGTTCATGGAGATCGGGGCCGAGCTTGGCACTTCCTCCCAGACGCTGGAAGAAGCTTTCCTGACCGCGATCCGTACACGGATGGCCGAGCAGAAGGGCCGCGCCCTGCTGGCACGCAGATTGCGGGAATACCGCGCCCAGAGCGCCCCCGCCTCCGGGGCGCAATGACCCTGCGGCTCGACCAGCAGATCGCCTTTCTGAACGAGGCCGACCGGCTGAAATCGACCTTGCGCGCCACCACGCTCTGCGACGGGTCGCGCCCCGAAAACTCGGCGGAACATTCCTGGCACCTGTGCCTTTACGCGCTGGTACTGGCCGATCAGGCGGGTCCGCAGGTCGAGATCGACCGGGTGATCCGGATGTTGATCCTGCATGACCTTGTGGAGATCGACGCAGGCGACAACCCGATCTACGGTGATTTCGACCAGACCGTTGTCGAGCAGCAGGAACAGCTCGCGGCGGAACGGCTCTTCGGCCTGCTTCCGGACGATCTACGTGATGAGCTGCGCGCCATCTGGGAGGAATTCGAGGCGGCCGAGACGCCCTCGGCCCGCTTCGCCAAATCGCTCGACCGTTTCCAGCCGCCGATGCAGAACCTCGCCAGCGGGGGCGGCAGCTGGATCGACTACAAGGTCACGCCCCAGGATATCGAAACCCGTATCGCCGCCAAGATCACCCGCGGTGCGCCCGGTCTCTGGACCTATGCGAAGCGCCGGATCACCGCCTTCTTCGCGCAGGGCGCCCTCTGAACGCGGCGCGGCCCGGTTTCGGTATGCACTTGTATACCATCTTCCCCTCCCCTGCGTTTTGCGCTACACGGCGCGCAAAGCCACACCAACCCGAAGGAAATCTGCATGACTAAGATCAAGGTGGAAAATCCCGTCGTCGAGCTCGATGGCGATGAGATGACCCGGATCATCTGGGACTTCATCAAGAAGAAGCTGATCACCCCCTATCTCGACATCGATCTCAAATATTACGACCTCGGTATCGAGGCGCGGGACGAGACCGACGATCAGATCACCGTCGATGCGGCCCATGCGATCCAGAAATACGGTGTCGGCGTCAAATGCGCGACGATCACGCCGGACGAGGCCCGTGTCGAGGAATTCGGTCTCAAGCGCATGTATCGCTCGCCCAACGGTACGATCCGCAACATCCTCGGCGGCGTGATCTTCCGCGAGCCGATCATCTGCCGCAACGTGCCGCGCCTTGTGCCGGGCTGGACCCAGCCGATCGTGGTCGGACGCCACGCCTTCGGCGATCAATACCGCGCCACCGATTTCCGCTTTCCGGGCAAGGGCAAGCTGACGATCAAATTCGTCGGCGAGGATGGCGAGACCATCGAGAAGGAAGTCTTCGACGCGCCCTCCTCCGGCGTTACCATGGCGATGTACAACCTCGACGACTCGATCCGCGACTTTGCACGCGCGTCGATGAATTACGGTCTTGCGCGTGGTTGGCCGGTGTATCTGTCGACCAAGAACACCATCCTCAAAGCCTATGACGGTCGCTTCAAGGATATCTTCCAGGAGATCTTCGACGCCGAATTCGCCGAGGAATTCAAGAAGAAGGGCATCACCTACGAGCACCGCCTGATCGACGACATGGTCGCCGCGGCGATGAAATGGTCGGGCGGCTATGTCTGGGCCTGCAAGAACTATGACGGCGACGTGCAGTCCGATACCGTGGCGCAGGGTTTCGGCTCGCTCGGGCTGATGACCAGCCAACTGATGACCCCGGACGGCAAGATCGTCGAGGCCGAAGCGGCGCATGGCACCGTGACCCGTCATTATCGTCAGCACCAGAAGGGCGAGGAAACCTCGACCAATTCGATCGCCTCGATCTACGCCTGGACCGGTGGCCTCAAGCATCGCGGCAAGCTCGATGGGAACGAAGCCCTGATCAACTTTGCCGAGACGCTCGAAAAGGTCGTGGTGAACACGGTCGAAAGCGGCCACATGACCAAGGACCTCGCCCTCCTGGTCGGTCCCGACCAGAAATGGCTCACCACCATGGGCTTCCTTGAAAAGGTCGACGAGAATCTCAACAAGGCCCTGCAGGGCTGAGTTCAGGAGGGCCGCAGCGATGCGGCTCTTTTCGTTTCTCTGCTGCTTTCGATGAGATGACGGGCTCTGAACTCATCAAGGCGAAGCTGCATCACGCCCCGCGAGACTGCGTCCGTTCATAAAGCCGCGCGATGATTTTGCTGGCGGTCTTCTCGAACAGACAGGGAATCAGCGCATGCACCAGCGCCGCCCCGCCCGCAGCAAAAAGCAGGGCAGCAAATTTCATCGCAAAATGCATGTGTTCGAGGAATGTTTCCTCGACTTGGGCGGGATGGCTGAGAAAAATGCGGGCGAACATCGGCAAGAACTCCTGTATCTACGGTTCAGCGCCAGCCTAGCGTTCCATCCGCGAGATTAATTCCCAATTCTCAACGAATTTCTGCTGGCGACGTGAAATCCTCCCGAGTTAAGATAGATAATGATAACAATCGATGATACCGACCGCCGCATTCTGGTGGAACTGCAACGTGACGCCAGCCAGTCGCTCGACCGGTTGGGCGACAAGGTCAACCTGTCCCGCAATGCCTGCTGGCGGCGCATTCGCGCACTCGAAGCTGCCGGGGTGATCAAGGGACGCGTCACGCTGCTTGATGCCGACCGGCTCGGGTTGAGCTTGACAGTCTTCATGCAGATCCGCACCAATGCCCATGCGCCAGACTGGCTGGTACGATTTTCTGATGCGACCAAATCCATGCCGGAGATCCTCGGGGTCGACCGGATGACCGGGGATCTCGACTATCTGATCCGCGCCCGGGTCAGGGATATGGCGGATTATGATCGGTTGTATCAATCGCTGATCCGCAAAGTACCGCTTTCCGATGTCTCCGCGAGTTTCGTGATGGAAGAGATCAAGGAGACGACCGAATTGCCGTTGTGAGGAAGACATCATGCCTGCTTATCTGATCCTGGCCTTTGCCGTGCTGGCCGAAACCGTGGGCACCACAGCCCTGCAAGCCTCCCAGCAATTCACCCGGCTCTGGCCCTCGGTACTCGTCGTGATCGCCTATGCAATCTCCTTTTACCTGCTGTCGATCACGCTCAAGGTGATGCCGGTCGGGGTGGTTTATGCACTGTGGTCGGGCATCGGGATCGTGCTGATCGCGGCCATCGGCTTCGCGGTCTTCGGACAAAAACTGGACTGGGCCGCGGTATTCGGCCTGTCGCTGATCATCCTCGGTATCGCAATCATCCATCTCTTTTCCAACGCGACACCCCATTGAAGCGGGGCGGCAGCGCGTCGGTCAATCCCGATAAAAGCGGGAACCATCACGCAGCGCAAGCGGTTGGTCCCTCACATTGTTTAGGCCGGCGCTGACGACCGGGTTCCCCCGTCTGCTTCTCCGGATAATCTGAAATTGGAGGAAAGATCATGGGTGGCATCATTTATCTCGTCGGGTTGGTGGTCGTAGTCCTGGCGGTGCTGGCGCTTCTCGGACTGGGTTAAGCATCGCCCGATAGCGTGAGCAAATCGGCCCTTCGGGCCACACGTCGGTGCGGCCGACATCGAACTTCGCTGGCGCTGGTCAGGCCGAAGCGAAGCTGACAGTACATAACACAGTCGTTACCTCTTTCACCGAAATCGCATATTTGGCTGGTATTCTGCGGCGCAGCGCGGTATGGGCGCGGCAATTCCCTGACAAAGGCTGACTTCATGGACCTGCGAAACATCGCAATCATCGCTCACGTTGACCACGGCAAAACCACTCTGGTGGACGAGTTGCTCAAGCAATCCGGTACCTACCGGGAGAATCAGGCAACAACTGAACGCGCCATGGACAGCAACGATCTCGAGCGCGAACGCGGGATCACGATCCTGGCGAAGGCCACTTCGGTGGAATGGAAGAACACCCGCATCAACATCGTCGACACGCCCGGCCACGCCGATTTCGGTGGTGAGGTCGAGCGTATTCTCTCGATGGTCGATGGCGTGGTCCTGCTCGTTGACGCGGCCGAAGGCCCGATGCCGCAGACCAAATTCGTGACGTCAAAGGCACTGGCCCTTGGGCTGCGACCGATCGTCGTGGTCAACAAGGTCGATAAACCAGACGGGGAGCCCGACCGCGCACTCGATGAATGTTTCGATCTTTTCGCCAATCTCGGTGCCGATGACGATCAGCTCGATTTTCCGTCGATGTATGCTTCGGGCCGGTCCGGCTGGGCTGACATGACGCTGGACGGTCCGCGCAAGGATCTCTCCGCCCTCTTCGATCTGATTGTCGATCACGTTCCCGCTCCAAAGCAGCTGAGCGCGCGTGACGAACCCTTCCGTATGCTGGCGACGACCCTGGGCAGTGACCCCTTCATTGGCCGCCTGCTGACCGGACGCGTCGAATCCGGCACGCTGAAAGCCGGCGAAACCGTCAAGGCGCTGGCCCGCGACGGCTCGCTGATCGAAAACTTCCGCTGCACCAAGATTCTCGCTTTCCGCGGCCTCGGGCAGCAGCCCATCGACATGGCCGAAGCCGGCGACATCGTTTCGCTGGCCGGCATGACCAAGGCAACCGTCGCCGATTCCATCGTCGCGCCGCAGGTCACCGAGGCCCTGCCCTCGCAGCCGATCGACCCGCCGACCATCACCGTCACCTTCGGCATCAACGACTCGCCCCTGGCGGGCCGTGATGGCAAGAAGGTTCAGTCGCGGGTGATCCGTGAGCGGCTGTTGAAAGAGGCCGAATCCAACGTCGCGATCAAGGTCACCGACACACCGGGCGGCGAGGCTTTCGAAGTCGCCGGACGCGGTGAATTGCAGATGGGCGTGTTGATCGAGAACATGCGCCGCGAGGGATTCGAACTCAGCATCTCGCGTCCGCAGGTTCTGTTCCGCGACATCGACGGTGTGCGTCACGAGCCAATTGAGGAAGCCACGATCGACGTCGATGACGAATATTCCGGTTCGGTAATCGAAAAGATCACCGGCGCACGCAAGGGCGAGTTGGTCGAGATGAAACCCGCCGGTGCGGGCAAGACCCGGATCGTGGCGCATGTGCCTTCGCGCGGGCTCATCGGCTATCACGGCGAATTTCTCACCGACACACGCGGCACCGGCGTGCTCAACCGCGTGTTCCACGGCTGGGCCCCGCACAAAGGCCCGATCCCCGGCCGCCGCGCCGGCGTGCTGATCTCGATGGAGAACGGCACCTCGGTGGCCTATGCTTTGTGGAACCTCGAGGAGCGCGGCAAGATGATGATCGGCGCACAGGCCGACGTCTATACCGGCATGATCATCGGCGAGCACAGCCGGGAGAATGATCTCGAGGTGAACCCGCTGAAAGGCAAGAAACTGACCAACGTCCGCGCCTCGGGGACCGACGACGCCGTGCGTCTGACGACGCCAATTTCGCTGAGCCTCGAAGAAGCGATTGCCTATATCGATGATGACGAACTGGTCGAGGTAACGCCCAACGCAATCCGCCTGCGCAAACGCTATCTCGATCCTCATGAACGCAAGCGGATGGCCAAGGCAGGCTGACCGTCACAATGGCTTTATCTTGAAAGAGGGGCCTCGTCGGAACATATGCCGACGGGGCCCCTTTCTCATTATATGCCCTTGATGTGCATAGGGATTGTGAGGAACGTGCTGAATGCCCTCGATGCGATGCATCAATGGAGTGATATGGATGCCGGTGACAAGGTCTGACGATCTTGCCGTCAAAACTGCGATGTAATGGACGACACAACAAAGGGTTGCGCTTAGCGCTAAGTGCAATGAGACCGGGAGGTTCCCGGCAATCAATCTCGCTCACGACATCATCGACGAATACCAGACCGCCGCCGGGTCGTGCCGATCCTACGTGAAAACGATTTTGTAGCCGATGAACGGCGAACGTCAGGATCGTTTTGGGCGTCCTCTCCGAACCGGCGGACGGAAAGCTGTCCAACCCCGATGAGAGCATCATCGAACCTTATTGCGAAGAAGATCTCCGCATTTACGATTGAGAATTGGCGAACCTGCGTCGCAAATAGGCTCCCGGCTTCGACCGGGAGCCCATGTCCGATATCATCTGCGCTCAGACACTCGTTTCCACGATCAGCAATTCACGCTCCGACGCACCGCGCGCATGTTCGAGCGCCGCTTGATATTCATTGGAATGGTAGCATTTCTCGGCCGTTTCGACATCGGGGAAGCGCGCGACGACATTGCGGGGCCTTTCCTTGCCTTCCAATTGAACAAAGCGCCCGCCCCGGGCGATGAACTCGCCGCCATGCTCGGCGATCGCCACACTCGCCCCGGCGGCGTATTTCTTGTAGGCTTCCTCGTCGGTGACCGTCACATGCGCGATCCATAATGCTGGCATCTTCTATCCTTTCAGAAGCGTTTCGGCGGCGGCAATCGCGGCCTCTGCATTGCTGATGTCCTTGGCGCCGCCCTGGGCCATGTCGGGGCGACCACCGCCACCCTTTCCGCCAAGTTCGGCTACTGCCGCGCGCACAAGTTCGACGGCAGACACGCGGTCGGTGAGGTCCTCGCTCACCCCGGCCGCCACGGCAGCCTTGCCATCCGCATCTGCGATCAGCAGGATCGCACCGCTTCCCATCCGCGACTTGTGTTCATCGACCAATGCTGGCAGATCACGGCCTGTCACACCGTTGAGTACCTGCGCGAGAAATGACACGCCGTTGATCTCCCGCGCCTCGACCTTGGCAGCGCCATTCCCGGCACCCCCGGCCATCGCCAGTTCTCGACGCAGCTGCGCGACCTCGTTCGAAAGCGCCCGCCGTTCATCGAGCAACGCCCGGACCCGTGCGGGCACATCGCCGCTCGACGTTTTGAGCTCGCTGGCGACCTGAGTGAGCGTGGCTTCCTGCTGACGCAACCAGTTCAGCGCCTCGTCGCCGGTCAGCGCCTCGATCCGGCGCACGCCGGCCGAACTGGCGCTGTCGCCAAGCAGCACAAAAGCGCCGATATCCCCGGTCTGGCGCACATGGGTGCCCCCGCAGAGCTCGAGCGAATAGGTCGCCTTGTCGGCGCCCTTGCCCGATCCGTCCTGTCTCCCCATGGAGACGACGCGCACTTCCTCGCCGTATTTTTCGCCAAAGAGCGCCTGCGCTCCGAGCGCGCGGGCGTCATCCGGGGTCATGACCCGCGTATCGACCCAGGCATTCTGCCGGATATAGCTGTTCACCTCACGCTCGACCTGCTTCAGCTCATCGCTGCTCAGGGCCTTCGCATGGCTGAAGTCGAAGCGCAGACGATCGGCGGCATTGAGCGAGCCCCGTTGCGAAACGTGATCCCCGAGCGCACCGCGCAGGGCCTCATGCAACAGATGGGTCGCGGAGTGATTGGCCCGGATCGCCGTGCGCCGGACGTGATCGACTTCCAGTACCGCGGCCTGGTCCGCGCGGACCTCGCCTTCGATGACCTTGCCGATATGGGCAAAGACACCGGCCGTCTTGCGCGTATCCGTGATATTGACGATCCCGGTGTCCGTGCGAATGACGCCGGTATCACCGACCTGACCGCCCGCCTCCGCATAGAACGGCGTCTGGTTCAGCGCGATCTGGACCTCGTCGCCCTGCTGAGCGCGATCGCTGAGTTCGCCGCCCCGTATGATCGCGGTGACCTGGCCTTCCGCGGTTTCGGTATCGTAGCCGAGGAAGTCCGTCGTGCCGTGCCGGTCGGCCACATCGAACCAGATCGTCGCATCCGCCGCCTCGCCGGAGCCGGACCAGGCCGCGCGGGCCTTGGCCTTCTGCGCCGCCATTGCAGTGTCGAACCCTTCGGTGTCGACACTGCGCCCCTGTTCGCGCAGCGCATCCTGGGTCAGGTCGAGCGGGAAACCATAGGTGTCATAGAGCTTGAAAGCCGCCGCGCCGGGCAGATCGGCGCCCTCCGGCAATCCCGCGATCTCGTCCTCGAGCAGGCGAAGCCCCCGGTCCAGCGTCTGTTTGAACCGGGTTTCCTCCAGCAGCAAGGTCTCGGTGATCAACGCCTTGGCCCGGCCGAGTTCGGGATAGGCCGCGCCCATCTTGCCAAGTAATGCCGGGACAAGTTGATACATCAGGGGATCCTTGACTCCGAGCAGATGCGCATGACGCATGGCGCGCCGCATGATCCGGCGCAACACGTAACCGCGGCCGTCATTCGAAGGCATGACGCCATCGGCAATCAGGAACGAGGTCGAGCGCAGGTGGTCGGCGATGACGCGATGATGGGACCTGCCCGGCCCGTCCGGATCGGTGTTGGACGCATGAGCGCTGGCTTCGATCAGATTGCGCATCAAGTCGGTGGCGTAATTGTCATTGGTACCCTGCAACAACGCCGCGACGCGCTCGATCCCCATCCCGGTATCGATCGATTGCGCCGCCAGTTCGCGGCGTGTCCCGTCTTCGAACTGCTCGTATTGCATGAAGACCAGGTTCCAGATCTCGACAAACCGATCCCCGTCCTCCTCCGGCGATCCGGGCGGACCGCCCCAGATATGCGCGCCGTGATCGTAAAAGATTTCCGAAGATGGGCCGCAGGGACCGGTGGGGCCCATCATCCAGAAATTGTCATCCGTCGCGATCCGGATGATCCGCTCGTCAGGCAGGTTGGCGATCTTTTTCCAAAGTGCGGCGGCCTCATCATCTGTGTGATAGACCGTGACATAGAGCCGCTCCGCCGGGATCGCGAAATCGCGGGTCAGCAGCGTCCAGGCAAACTCAATCGCCTCGGCCTTGAAGTAATCGCCAAAGCTGAAATTACCCAACATCTCGAAAAACGTATGATGCCGCGCGGTATAGCCGACATTGTCGAGATCATTGTGCTTGCCCCCGGCGCGCACGCATTTCTGCGCGGTGGTGGCGCGGGCGTAATCCCGTGTCTCGACTCCGGTGAACAGGTTCTTGAACTGTACCATGCCGGAATTGGCGAACATCAGCGTCGGATCATTGCGCGGTACCAGCGGTCCCGAAGGCACGACCGCATGACCCTGCTTGTCGAAATAGGACAGAAAGGTGGAGCGAATATCGTTCAGCGTCTTCATGTTGCGCGGCCTTCCGGGGCAGATTGGTTTGTCTCCAAATACTCGGGTGATTTAGCGCTGTCCACTGCCACGGGCATGAAAAGTAGGCCCGCAGCAGTTGTCTCCATGATCGCTTCAAATGTCCTCCAGCCGAGTGGTCGTCGGCGTCACGCTACGCGGTTTTTGGCGTGATCAGGCCTCGAGAATGTCTGCCTCATCATCCTTGCTCACAAAATCCAGCCCATGCGCCGCCCGGATCTTGTCTTCGATTTCTGCCGCCATCGCTGTATGCTCACGCAGGAAAGTCTTGGCATTCTCACGACCCTGACCAATCCGTTCATCGCCGTAGCTGAACCAGGATCCCGATTTGTCGACCACCCCCGCTTTCACGCCAAGATCAAGCAGTTCCCCCATTTTCGAGATGCCTTCGCCATACATGATGTCGAATTCGACCTGCTTGAACGGCGCCGCGACCTTGTTCTTCACGATCTTGACCCGCGTGGCGTTGCCGACAACTTCGTCGCGGTCCTTGAGCGCCCCGATACGACGAATATCGAGCCGGACCGAAGAATAGAATTTCAGGGCATTGCCGCCGGTCGTCGTCTCCGGCGAGCCGAACATGACGCCGATCTTCATGCGGATCTGGTTGATGAAAATCACCATGCAATTTGACCGACTGATCGAGCCCGTGAGCTTCCGCATTGCCTGACTCATCAGCCGGGCCTGAACCCCGACGCTGCTGTCGCCCATGTCGCCCTCGAGCTCGGATTTCGGGGTCAATGCCGCGACCGAATCCACGACCACCATATTGACAGCACCGGAGCGAACCAAGGTATCCGTAATTTCCAGGGCCTGTTCGCCAGTGTCGGGTTGCGAAATCAGCAACTCATCGATATCGACGCCGAGTTTGCGCGCATATTGCGGATCCAGTGCGTGTTCGGCATCGACAAATGCGCAGACCCCGCCCTTCTTTTGCTGCTCGGCGACACAATGAAGGGTGAGTGTGGTCTTGCCCGACGATTCCGGGCCATAGATCTCGATGATCCTCCCCATCGGCAGACCACCGATGCCGAGCGCAATATCGAGCCCCAGAGAACCGGTGGAACTGGATATGATATCCTGCACCGCGCCCTCGGCTCCCAGCTTCATGATCGAGCCTTTGCCGAACTGCCGCTCAATCTGCGCCAGGGCGCTGTCGAGAGCTTTCTGCTTTTCCGCGCTTTTCTTGTTGTCCATCGTCAAAAGATCTGCCGTTGCCATTTCGCCTGTCTCCTTAGTGTCATACTGACGGGACCGCGGCAATCGCCGACGTGCTTCCCGGTGCCTGTTCCTGTAATGTTCCATATGAGATCAAAAGTGGAACATATCAATCTATTTCTGACCTGACATCGATATTTGTATGCGCATGGTTAAAAAGTGGTGTACGGCATAGGGCCGAGCGAAGATGTAGCGGGAAACTCCCGGATGTTGATTTTCTATAAGGCCAATCTGGCGTTTCTGTCTGTTCCGAAGACCGGAACAACCGCCTATGTCAGGGCGCTCAGGCCGCATGCAGATCTCGTCATTTCAGATCCCCCCGCTCTGAAACATGCGCCGGTCTATCGCTTTAACCGTTTCATCCGGCCCATGTACAAGCAGGTGTGTGAAGCGGAGTTAGAATTGATGGCGGTGATGCGCGAACCGATCGATTGGCTGGGCAGCTGGTATCGCTTTCGGCGGCGTCCCGGTATGCAGGGAAAGCCGAACGCGACATTTGATCTTTCTTTCGACGATTTTGTCGAAGCCTATATGAAGGGCCAGCGCCCCGGGTTTGCCAATGTGGGCAGCCAGTCCAGATTCCTGCGGCCCCAACCCAATGGCATCGCTGTGACCCATCTGTTCAGATACGAGGATCAACCTCGGCTGCAAGGGTTTCTCGAAGAGAGGCTTGGCGTGACTTTCACCCTGGACCGCGAGAACGTGTCGCCTGATATGGCGTTGTCACTCTCCCCGGCGCTCGAAAAAAGGTTGCGGCGCAAGTTCTCCGAAGAATTCGATCTTTATCATTCCATTGCCAAAGCCTCAATGTAGCTGCCTATGTACGGTCTCCGTAAGATCGGTGAGGGAGAAAGGTTTCGGCAGGAAGACCGAATTGGGAATCTTGGTCTGTTCCTCACCGAAGCTGTCCTCGGCATAGCCCGAAACAAAGACCACGCGCACGCCGGGCCGATGTTTCAACGCTTCGCGTACCCAGGTCGGACCGTCCATGCCGGGCATGACCACGTCGGTGACGAAGACATCGATCGTCAGTGCCTCGTCCTCGAGCGTCTTGAGCGCCGCCTCGGCTGATTCAGCCTCTAGCACGGTATAGCCGCGCAGGCGCAGCGCGCGGCTGGCGAAAGCGCGGACTGGTGCCTCATCCTCGACAAGTAGGATTACCCCGTCGGCATGTTTGGTGGGCAGACGCGTTGCGGGCTGGACAGGTCTGGGCCGGGCCGTTTCACCCGCGTCGAGCATCGGAAAGTAGAGAATGAAATCCGTGCCGGTGCCGAGGATACTGTCCACGAAGATGAAGCCGCCGGTCTGCTTGATGATGCCATAGGCGGTGGAAAGGCCGAGGCCCGTCCCCTCTCCTGTGCGTTTCGTAGTAAAAAACGGTTCGAACACCTTCGGCAGCTTGTCAGGTGCAATACCGGTGCCGTCATCGCTGACCTGCACCGTCACATATTGCCCGGCGGGCACGGCCACCCGGTCGCGCAGCAGCGGTTCATCAAGCGCTGTGCATTCGGTAATGATGCGGATCTCTCCGCCGCCGGGCATTGCGTCGCGCGCGTTGACGACCAGGTTCATCAGCACCTGCTCGAGCTGACGTTTATCGGCTCGGATCGGCTGTAACACCGGGTCGTGGTTGAGCGTGAGGGTGATTTTTTCTCCGACCAGCCGGTTGAGCAAATGGGTCAGATCGGCCAGCGTATCGCGCAGATCGACGGTTTCGGGGCGCAGGGTCTGCTTGCGGGAAAAGGCGAGCAACTGCCCGACAAGTGCCGCGGCGCGGTTGGCGTTCTGGTTGATCTGGACCAGGTCTCCGTAATCCGGATCACCCTGGTCATGGCGCAACAGCAGGAGGTCGCAATGGCCGGAGATGGCCGTCAGCAGATTGTTGAAATCATGGGCGACCCCGCCTGCGAGCTGACCGATCGCCTGCATCTTCTGACTCTGGACGAATTGCGCTTCAAGCGATTTGAGCTCGGTAGCATCGTTCAGCACGGCAATCAGAGCCGGTTTGCCCTCTTCGATGACCCGGTTCAGCGTGACCTGCACGAAAGCTTCATGATCCGTACGCGTCAGACGCAGGAACTCCGACTTCTGCACCATCCGTCCGGCCAGCGTATCCTTCAGCCAATCGGTGATCAACTGGCCCAGTCCTTCCATCAGCTGCCCGAGATGAACCTCCGTTGTCAGCGAGTTGCCGATGAGCCTGACCGCCATGCGGTTGAATGACAGGACCGACCCATCCGGGGCAACCTTGATCAGGGGCACTGGCAAGTCTTGCAGAACCTGCCAACGCTGCCCCTGATCGAAGACCTGCGGGTGATCCTTAGGCGGCGGCAGCAGATAGAGCGCGCGACGTCCGGCCCCTGCGGACACCTCCGCTACCATGATCGAGCGGCTATCGTTTTCGGTCGTGATATCGCAAACTTGCCCGGAGCTGACGGGGAGATTGGTGAACAGCCGGTCGAGGGATTTGACGCGGCTCCCGATCAGGGCCCGCGCCGGGGCATTCATGAACAGGATGGCCCCGCTGCGCCCGACCATGATCATTGGCAGGTGCAGGCTTTCGTCGCCCCGGGATGCGGTCCGCGAGGGCACGGGTTCGACCCGCCAGATATAGCCGCCACGCCCCATGTCACGGACGGAAAGGCGCATATGACCGATACGTGTGGCGATATCCTCTTGGGCATGTCCGGCGGATTTCGCGCGTGATTGCAGGCGAAACAGGATGCCACAGGGGTTCGCCAGCATCTTGCTCAGCAATCCTGCGAGGGTTTGTCCGGGCTCTCCCCCGAACTGGACAGTCGCCGCGGTGTTGGCGCTCCGGATTTCGCCGTCGGCGCTGACAATGAAAGTCGCGATGGCATCGTTCTGGATAAAACCGGAGAGGATCTCGAAACGCAATGCCTGCGCGCGTGACCTGCGGTAACGTTGCAGCACCATCAGGATAACAAGGGTCAGAAGCGTCGCCGCCCCGGTCAACAGGGCGAGCGGGAGCGGTGGCGGCGGTGCCTGCAGGGAAAGGAGCGCGAGCAGCAGCGCGACGATCGTCAGTGCTACGAGCCGCCGACCACCGGGGCCGAACTGCCCGAATACCCTCCCGATTTTCAGCGCACCTTTCTGCAAATCTCTCCCTCGTGCATGAATTATCTGTCCATATACGCGCGAGAAGGGTTAATCGCTTCTTAATGAGCGAGCATGTTCCGCCATGAAACGAAGCAAATTCGCGCTAATTACGGGTCAGATGCGCCGTGAAGAAACCGTCGCCGTCATTATCCACCGCAAAACGACGGCTGTAGCTGCAGATCCAGTCCGGATGGCGCTGCAGAAAGGCGGTGACGCGGTCTTCATTCTCGATGCGCAGGACCGAACAGGTCGCATAGACGAGCACCCCGCCCCGGGCGAGCAAAGGCGCGGCGCGATCGAGAATCTCATCCTGAATCTCGGTCAATTGCTGCAGCCGCGTCGCGGTCAGGCTCCATTTCCCTTCGGGCGACCGACGCCATGCACCACTGCCCGAACACGGCGCGTCGCAGAGCACGATATCGAAGGGCGCGTGGGCGCGGAGCGCATCGGTGGCGATCAATCTGATCCGCACAGCGGCCCGTTCGGCACGGGCGGGCAGATCGGACATGCGCCGCGGATCGATGTCATGGGCACTCACCCGGTTTTGGCCCTGCGTCGCGAGGGCCAGCGCCTTCCCGCCGCCTCCGGCACAATAATCGAGCACTTTCCCGGTCGTCGGGATTGCCGCCACGACAGCCTGGCTGGCGGCGTCCTGAAATTCGATCTCGCCGTCGCGGAAACTGGCGGAATTGCGGATCTTGCGGGCGCCCCCGGTGACGTTCAACGCGCTGGCGCAGAGCGGATTTTCCACCGTCGTGATGCCTTCTTCCGAGAGCCTGCGCATGGAGCTTGCAATGTCGGTCTTCGCCGTGTTGACCCGCAAGGTGATCGGCGCACGTTCCTGAAGCGCCAGCGCCGTCGGCTCCGCCGCTTCGCCAAGACTTTGTTGGAAGAGCGGCACCAGCCAATCCGGCAGGTTCCAGGCGGTGGCAAGATCCTCGATCGGCCCGGGCGGGTTCAGCTCGGCCTCGGAAAGTGGATCGGCTGAATGCCCTACCCCATTGAAAAGACCGGGAAGATCGGCGCCGCTTTGTCGCAGCATGCCGATCATCAGCGCCCGACCGTCCTCGCCGCGACCGAAATGCGCCGCGCTGCGGCGGCAGCGCAGGACGTCGAAGACGTGATCCCGCACGGCGGCGCGGTCCTTCGATCCGGCGAAACGGCTGCCCCTGGCCCAGCGGGTCAGCGCCTGTTCACCCGCCAGCCCCTCGCCGATCTGGTCGAGAATTCCGATCGCGGCGGCAACCCGCGCGCCCGGGGTCACGTTGCCGATTCCACTTCAGCAAAATCGTTCAAGGCATTGAACGTCATGTCCTATCCGATCCTGTAATTCGGCGATTCCCGCGTGATCTGCACATCATGCACATGGCTTTCCTTGAGGCCGGAGCCAGTGATCCGCACGAAGCTGCAGTTCCTGCGCATCTCGGCGACCGTGGCGCAGCCGGTATAGCCCATGGCGGCGCGCAGACCACCGACCAGCTGATGCACCACCGCTCCGGCCGAGCCCTTGTAGGGCACCTGGCCTTCGATCCCCTCGGGCACCAGCTTGTCGCTTGCCGCGTCCTTCTGGAAATAACGGTCGGCGGAGCCGCGCGCCATGGCCCCGAGCGAGCCCATGCCGCGGTAGGATTTGTAGCTGCGGCCCTGGTAGAGGATCACTTCGCCGGGGCTTTCATCGGTGCCGGCGATCATCGAGCCGACCATCGCGCAGGATGCGCCGGCGGCGATTGCCTTGGCGAAATCGCCGGAAAACTTGATGCCGCCATCGGCGATCACCGGGATGTCGCCCGCCGCGGCCGCGCAGTCGAAAATCGCGGTTAGCTGCGGCACGCCGACTCCGGCGACCATCCGGGTGGTGCAGATCGAGCCCGGCCCGATCCCGACCTTGACCGCATCCGCCCCGGCATCGATCAGTGCGCGGGTCGCCGCGCCGGTCGCGACATTGCCCGCCACGACCTGAATGTCGTTGCTGAGCTTCTTGGCGCGTGTCACCGCATGGGCGACGCCTTCGGAATGGCCATGGGCGGTGTCGATCACGATCATGTCGACCCCGGCCTCGACCAGCGCCTGGCTGCGCTCATGCCCGGCATCGCCCACCGTGGTGGCGGCGGCGACGCGCAGACGTCCGAGCGCGTCCTTGCAGGCGGTCGGATTGAGCACCGCCTGTTCGGTGTCCTTTAGGGTCAGCAACCCCGTGAGCTTGCCCTTGGAATCGGTCACCAGCAGCTTCTCGATGCGCCGCGCCTTCATCAGGCTGATCGCCTCGTCGCGGTCGGCGGGCTCGTGCAGGATCGCCAGATCCTCGCTGGTCATCATCACCGAAACCGGGGTGCGGTCATCCGAGGCGAAGCGCATGTCGCGGTTGGTGACGATGCCGAGCACCCGGCCTTTCTCATCCACCACCGGAAACCCGGTGACGTTGTAGCGTTCCTGCAGTTCCTTGGCATCGGCAAGGGTCTGATCGGGGCGCAGGGTGATCGGGGTATAGACGATACCGGATTCGAAACGCTTGACCCGGCTGACCTCGCGGGCCTGTTCCTCGATGCCGAGATTGCGGTGCACCACGCCCATCCCGCCGGCCTGGGCCATGGCGATCGCCATCCGGCTCTCGGTCACCGTGTCCATGGCCGAACTCAGCAACGGGATATTGAGCGCGATGCTGCGGGTTACCTGGGTTCGGGTGTCGGCCGTCGAGGGCAGCACCGAAGAGGCCCCCGGAACCAGTAATACGTCATCGAAGGTCAGAGCCTCACGAATCTCCATTTTGCACCTCGGCTTGTCATGGGTTCATTTGGCGGTTTGCTATTTCACGATTATGCGCAGATGGAAAGCATAAACGATGCCGGGGCGGCGGGTGATCCATTGCCGGTCGCGGCCGGATTCCGATGCCGTCGCAGGCAGGTCTTGCAATCGAATTTCCCCTGCGGAATGGTTCGCGCCAAAAGGAGAGCTGAGATGAGTGAACATGGCTATGACAAGGGCAGGCTCGATCTGCCCTTCGTGGGGATATCGACCTTCGGCAAACGGCCCTATGAGCCCGACTGGCGGGCGCTCGATGCCGATGTCGCGATCCTCGGCGCGCCGTTCGATGCCGGGACGCAATGGCGCTCGGGCGCGCGTTTCGGGCCGCGCGGCGTGCGCGAGGCCTCGACCCTGTTCAGCTTCGGTCACGGCGGCGCGTATGATCATGAGGACGACGTGACCTACCTGCCCGCCGACGTGAATATCGTCGATCTCGGCGATGCCGACATCGTTCATACCGACACCGAGAAAAGCCACGCCAATATCGAGACGGGGGTGCGCGCCATTCTCGAGGCCGGGGCGCTGCCGGTGGTGATCGGCGGGGATCATTCGATCAACATTCCCTGTATCCGCGCCTTCGAGGGTCAGGGCGACATCCATATCCTGCAGATCGACGCGCATCTCGATTTTGTCGATGAGCGTCACGGCGTGCGCCATGGGCACGGCAACCCGATGCGCCGCGCCGCCGAGCGCGACTATGTCACCGGGCTGACGCAGGTCGGGATCCGCAATGTCAGCTCTACGGCGCGCGAGGGCTATGAAGATGCCCGCGCCATGGGGTCGGACATCATCTCGGTGCGTCAGGCGCGCGAGCTCGGCACGCAAGGGGTGCTGGCGCATGTGCCCACCGGGGCGCGGCTCTACGTCACGATCGACATCGACGCCTTCTGCCCGTCGATCGCGCCGGGCACCGGCACCCCCTCGCATGGCGGTTTCCTCTATTACGAAGTGCTCGAATTGCTGCAGGCAGCCGCGCAGCGTCACGAGGTCGTCGGGATCGACCTGGTCGAGGTGGCGCCGGATTATGACCATAGCGGCTCGACCTCGATCCTTGCCGCGCAGCTGTTGCTGAACTTCCTCGGCCATATCTTCCACGCCCGCAGCCAGACCTGAGGCGGAATCCCGAAATGGCGCCTCCCGAGTCATCGCCGGTCATGTCGCCAAAACGACGTGATCGGTCTTTATTGATAAAGTTTGTCGCTTAAATGACGCCTGCGCCTCATTTTCTGCCGCTGCCCGGCTACTTGCACCCGCCTGCCCCTCTATACTGCCCAGAAAGACAAGAGGAATGGGCATATGAGCAACGATCCATTGGTGGTGTTCACACCGTCGGGCAAGCGCGGGCGTTTTGCGAAGGGCACTCCGGTGCTGACCGCGGCGCGCCAGCTCGGGGTCGATCTCGACTCGGTCTGCGGCGGGCGCGGAATCTGCTCGAAATGCCAGATCAGCCCCGGCTATGGCGAGTTCGCGAAACACGGGGTCTATGTGGCATCGGATGCCCTGTCCGAATGGAACTCGGTCGAACAGCGCTACAAGGACAAGCGCGGATTGATCGAGGGCCGCCGCCTGGGCTGTCAGGCGACGGTCCAGGGCGATGTGGTGATCGACGTCCCCCCCGAAAGCCAGGTGCACCGCCAGGTGGTGCGCAAACGTGCCGAGGCCCGTGATATCCTGATCAACCCCTCCACCAAGCTCTTCTATATCGAGGTCGCCGAACCCGACATGCACGATCCCTCGGGGGATCTCGAACGGCTGCGCGACGCGCTGCACGAGCAATGGCAGCTGGAGAAGGTCCATGCGGACCTGCATATCCTGCAGATCATGCAGCCGATCCTGCGCAAGGGCAATTGGAAGGTCACCGTGGCGGTGCATCTCGGGGATCAGGAAAACACCCCGCGGATCATGAACATCTGGCCGGGCTTTTACGAGGGCACGGTCTATGGGCTGGCGGTCGATCTCGGCTCGACCACGATCGCCGCGCATCTGTGCGACCTGCAGACCGGCGAGGTCGTCGCGTCCTCCGGCGTGATGAACCCGCAGATCCGCTTCGGCGAGGACCTGATGAGCCGCGTCAGCTATGCGATGATGAACGAGAAAGGCGCCGAGGAGATGACCCGCGCCGTGCGCAGCGGCATGTGCGCGCTTTTTTCGCAGATCTCGCTCGATGCCGGGATCGACCTCAACCTGATCGTCGACTCGGTCTTCGTCTGCAACCCGGTCATGCATCACCTGTTCCTCGGGATCGACCCGTTCGAGCTCGGACAGGCGCCCTTCGCGCTGGCGACCTCGAACGCCCTGCGGCTGCGTGCGGGGGATATCGACCTCAACATCCATCCGTCCGCGCGGGTCTATCTGCTGCCCTGTATCGCCGGCCATGTCGGCGCCGACGCCGCGGCCGTGGCGCTCAGCGAAGCGCCCGATGAATCCGAGGATCTGGTGCTGATCGTCGATGTCGGCACCAATGCGGAGATCTTTCTTGGCAACCGCGAGAAGGTACTGGCCTGTTCCTCGCCCACCGGACCGGCCTTTGAAGGGGCGCAGATTTCCTCGGGCCAGCGCGCCGCGCCCGGCGCAATCGAGCGGGTGGAGATCGACCCGGAGACCAAGCTGCCGCGTATCAAGGTGATCGGCTGCGATCTGTGGTCCGACGAGCCGGGTTTCGAAGAAGAGATTTCCGGCACCGGCGTCACCGGGATCTGCGGCTCGGGGATCATCGAGATGGTCGCCGAGATGCGGGTACATGGGATCGTCGATGCGCCGGGGCTGATCGGCTCGCCCGAACAGACCGGCTCGGCCGCGGTCTTCGCCGACGGGCGCACCTATTCCTACCTCGTCTATGACGCCACCGAGCGCGGCGGCCCGCGCATCACCGTGACCAACCGCGACATCCGCGAGATCCAGATGGCCAAGGCCGCGCTCTATTCCGGCGCGCGTCTGCTGATGGACAAGTTCGGCGTCGACAAGGTCGACCGTGTGGTGCTGGCCGGTGCTTTCGGCGCGCATATCAGCCCCAAACACGCGATGATCCTCGGCATGATCCCCGATGCGCCCTTCGACAAGGTGACCTCGGCAGGCAATGCCGCGGGCACCGGCGCACGGATCGCCTTGCTCAACATCGCGGCGCGCGCCGAGATCGAGGCGACTGTCCGCGCCATTCACAAGATCGAGACGGCGATCGAGCCGCGCTTTCAGGAGCATTTCGTCAATGCGTCGGCGATCCCCAATGCTGTGGAACCCTTCCCGATCCTCAACTCGGTCGTCGATCTGCCGCGGGTCACCTTCAACACAGGCGGCGGCGAAAGCGGCGGCAGCGGGCGTCGGCGGCGCCGCGGCTAGAGCGCGGTTGGGCCGCGCGCTGCCGTCCCAGGTTGGACCCTGACGGCCCGCGCCCTATGCTTCGCGTCAGGCGTGCTCTGATCGAAAGGAAACACCATGACGGATGCGGGCAGCGACAATGCGGAGCAGCGGCAATTCTGGTCCGAACAGGCCGGCGACAAGTGGATCGCCCGGCAGGCGGAACTCGATACGCTGTTCGATCCGGTGCTCGAAGGCGTCCTGGCACGGGCGGATCTCGCGGCGGGCCAGCAGGTGCTCGACATCGGCTGCGGCGCCGGGACCAGCAGCCTGCAAGCGGCGGAGCGCGTCGGGGCGCAGGGCCATGTGCTCGGCGTCGATATCTCCGCGCCGCTCGTCGCCCATGCGCGGGCCCGGGCGGAAGGGCATCACAATGTCAGCTTCGCCCATGAAGACGCCGCCGTGCATCCTTTTGAACCCGCGCATTTTGACCGGCTGATCTCGCGGTTCGGCGTGATGTTTTTCGCAGATTCAACTGCCGCCTTCCGCAATATCGCCAGCGCGTTGAAAGCGGGAGCGAAGATCAGCTTCGCGGCCTGGGGGCAGATCGACCACAACCCCTATTTCACCCTGCCCGCCCAGACCGCCCGCGCGGTTCTCGGTCCGCGTCCGAAGACCGATCCGGACCTGCCCGGCCCCTTCGCATTTCGCAATCCCGGCCGGGTCGAGGATATTCTTCGCAAATCCGGTTTCACCGAGATCGCCAGCGAGGTGGTGCGCATCGACCTGACGCCCCGCGGCAGCAGCGCGGACCTTGCGGATCAGATGTGCGACATCGGCCCGGCCCATGCCGCGCTCGATCATTTCAGCGCCAGCGCCGAACAGCGCGCTGAATTGCGCGACGCGCTCAAGGAGGCGCTGTCCGCCCATGCCTGGCTCGATGGGCTGAAGATCCTCGCCGAGATCAACTTTTTCACAGGGACCCGAGGCTAGGCAGGCGCGTTGCAAAGCCTCTCAAAATCGAGTTTGACGGGACCGCGATTTCACCGCCTGCCACATCCGGTCTTGACGCTCGCAGCGCTTGCGCTTATCTCACCAGCGAGCGCGCGGGTATGGTGAAAAGGTATCACGGCAGCTTCCCAAGCTTTAGTTACGGGTTCAATTCCCGTTACCCGCTCCAACGCTCTTTTTCACAAAACGATCGAAACATCGCGCGCCTTCATGGCGACATGTTTTTTCGCATCTTCGCGCCGCGCGACGTCCGGTTATTGTCGCCTGGCCTTGCCAGCCAGTGATCAGACTTCTACTCAAGTATCATGACAATGCTTTTTCACACGCCGTTGAGCCCCGCGCAGCAAAAGGCCGAAGGGATCGACCCGCCGCAGCCGCTGGCGATGGCCGACCAGGTGCGCTTTTCCGAGCTCGACGTGCTCAACCACGTCAACAACGCAGTCTATATGGAATGGTTCGAACGGTTGCGGATCCGCTATGTGCAGGATTGGGGCCTGTCGGGTTATGACCGGGCGGAGGATCCGCGGATCGTGATCCGGTCCGGTGAAATCCATTACCGGCAGGAAATGCGGATGGACGAAACCTATGTCGTGACCTGCGGCTGCATAGGGTTCCGCAACACGTCCTTCACGCTGCGCCAGCAGGTCTGGTCCGGCGGCAGCCTGCGTGCGGGTTTCGATTGCGTCGTGGTCTAGTTGCTGCCCGACGCCTCCGCGCGCTATCCGATCCCGGAGAGCCTGCGTCGGCGCTTCATCGAAATCGACGGCGCCACGCCCGAAAGCTAACATCAACTGCAGAGGTAAACCATGTCGCTGACCATCCGCCCCCTCGAAGCCAGGGACCGCGCCGCATGGGCGCAGCTCTATGAGGCCTATGCGCGTTTTTACAACGTTGCGCAGAGCGCGGAGATGCGCGAGCGGGTATTCGGCTGGTTGCTGGATGGGGATCATCCCAGCGCCGGGCTTGTGGCAGAGCGCGCGGGGGCGCTTGTCGGTCTCGCCCATTACCGCCCGTTCCCCAGTCCGCTGCGCGCCACGACGAGCTGTTTTCTCGACGATCTCTTCGTCGATGAGAGCGCCCGCGGCAACGGTGCGGCGGATGCGCTGATCGAGGCGGTGCAGCAGGAGGCGCGCCGGAACGGCTGGGCCGTGCTGCGCTGGATCACCGCTGAGGACAATTACCGAGCGCGCGGGCTCTATGACCGACTGGCCGAACGGACCAGATGGGTTACCTATGATCTGAAGCCCTGAGCGTCGGCGCGTGCCACGTCCCGGGAAAACATCCGCGGGGCGCAGCCTCCGCCTGTCTCGAAGGTCGCCCCGCCCGTGAATTTTCTGCAGATCACCTCGCTTCTCATCGTGCTCGCCGGCGGTTTCGGTGCGATCAACTACCTGTTCCTGAAACTGCCCTCGGCGATCGGCATCCTGATCGTGGCGTTGCTCGCTTCCTTCGGTCTGCTGGCAGTCGATCTCATATGGCCCGCGCTCGAGATCGCCGACACGGTGCGCGGCATCGTGACCGGCATCGATTTCTCCGAGGCGCTGCTCGAAGGGATGCTCGGGCTGCTGCTCTTTGCCGGGGCTCTGCATGTCAAGCTGAGCGATCTGCGCCGCGAATGGCCGACGGTGTTCCTGATGGCGACGCTGGGCATCGCGCTCTCGACGCTGATTGTCGGGTTCGGCTTTGCCTGGCTCACCGGCATGCCGCTGCTGCTGGCGCTGGTCTTCGGGGCGTTGATCTCGCCGACCGATCCGGTCGCGGTGCTCGGCGTGCTGCGCGAGGCCGATCTGCCCAAGACACTGGAAACCAAGATCGCCGGGGAGAGCCTGTTCAACGACGGTGTCGGCTATGTGGTCTTTCTGGTGCTGGTCGGCCTGGCCTATCCCGCCGCTTCCCATGGCGGCGCGCCGCAGAACCCGCTTTGGGATGCGATGCTGTTGTTCCTGCAGGAAGCTCTCGGGGGTGCTGCCCTGGGGATCGTGCTCGGCTTCCTGACCTTCCGGGTGATGCGGCACATAGACGATTACGCGCTCGAAGTGCTGCTGACCCTCGGGCTGGCCTTCGGCGGCTATGAGCTGGCCGTGTGGCTGCATGTCTCGGCGCCGATCATGGCAGTCTGCGCCGGGTTGCTGATCGGCGATGTCGGCAGCGCCAGGGGTATGTCGGAGGAAACACGGACCTATGTCGATGCCTTCTGGAAGCTGATCGACGAGATCCTGAACGCCGTGCTGTTCCTGCTGATCGGCTTCGAGGTTTTCGCGATCGCCTTTACCGGGGAAATCCTGTTGACCGGAGTCGCGACGATCGCGCTGGCGCTGTTGGCGCGGCTTGCGGCGGTGGCGGTGCCGATCACCCTGCTGAAACCCTTCCGCAGCTTCAACGCCGGGGTGACGCGGATCATGACCTGGGGCGGGCTCAAGGGCGGGATCTCCGTGGCGCTGGCATTGTCCCTGCCCGAAGGCGAATGGAAACCGCTGATCCTGACCTGCACCTATATCGTCGTGGTCTTCTCGATCATCGTGCAGGGTCTCACCGTCGGAAAGCTCGCCAACAAGGTCGGCCGCGCCCCCGATCTGGTGTGACGCCACCGGGCACTACGGTCCGGGCAACGAGAGGTCATCCCTGTACAAGCAGAAACCTCCCACCTCAATCCCCACGCTCAAAACAGGGAGCGTCCCTCGATCCCGACCCTTAGGACCAGTCCACCTACCCGCGATGTCGCGCGATATACGCAACCAGCGCCGCGGTTGACCCATCCTGCCCTTCGGTGCCCTCCGTGCCCTCCAGCACCGGCTGCAGCGAGGTGGCCAGTTCCTTGCCGAGCTCCACCCCCCATTGATCGAAGGAATTGATGTTGAGGATCACCCCTTCGACAAACACCCGATGTTCGTAAAGCGCGATGATCTGGCCCAGGGTGAAGGGGTCGAGCCGCGGGTAGATCAATGTCGTCGATGGCCGGTTGCCCGGGAACACCCGATGCGCCGCCGCTTCCTCCAGCGCCGAGCCCTTGAGCCCCTTGGCCGCCATCAGCTCGCGCGCCTGCTCCAGGCTGCGTCCAAGCATCAGCGCCTTTGATTGTGCCAGACAATTGGCCAGCAGCAGCAGGTGCTGGTGCGCCAGTTCTTCCTCGTGCCCGCGCGCCGCGACGAGGAATTCGCAGGGAATGACCCGCGTGCCCTGATGGATGAGCTGGTAAAACGCATGTTGCCCGTTGGTGCCCGCCGCGCCCCAGACGACCGGACCGCTGTCGCGCTCCAGGTCGGTTCCGTCGATCTGCACCCGCTTGCCGTTGGATTCCATCTCGAGCTGCTGAAGATAGGCCGGCAGAAGCGCCAGCCGCTGATCATAGGGAAGCACCGCGCGGGTCGCATGGCCGCAGATCTGGTTGTGCCAGATCCCGACGAGGGCCAGCATCACCGGCAGGTTCTCGACAGGCTCGGCGGCACGGAAATGCCGGTCCATCTCCTGCGCGCCGCGCAGGAAGGCGTCAAATCCCTTCGGCCCGATGGCAATCATCAGCGACAGGCCGATCGGTCCCCAGACCGAATAGCGCCCGCCGACCCAATCCTCGAAACCGAAGACCTGTTCAGATGCGATGCCAAAGGCCGCCGTCTTGTCTTCGGCGGTGCTGAGAGCGGCGAATTGTCGGGACGGATCGCCGCCGTGATCGCGCATCCAGGCGCGGGCGGTCAGGGCATTGCTCATCGTCTCGATGGTGGTGAAGGTCTTGGAGGCGACGATCACCAGCGTTTTTTTCGCATCGAGCCCGCGCAAAGTGTCGGCGATATGGGCGCCATCGACATTGGAGACGAAATGGCAGCGCGGCCCGTCGTGATAGGGCGCGAGTGCAGCCACTGCCATCGCCGGGCCGAGGTCCGACCCGCCGATGCCGATGTTGACCACGTCGGTGATCTCGCTTTCGCGAATCTTTTTCGCAAAATCGCGCATCCGCGCCAGCGTCGCCTTGACCTGCGGCATCACATCCTTGCCATCGACCTCGACCGGCCCGCCATCGAGGTTGCGCAGCGCCGTGTGCAGCACCGCGCGCCCCTCCGTGCGGTTGATCGCTGCGCCGCTGAACATCGCGTTACGCCGCCCGGCAACATCGGCCGCCTCAAAAAGCTGGAGCAGCGCGGCACGCGTGTCATTGTCGATATTGGTCTTGGCATAATCGAAATGAAGATCGCCGATGCTTGCGCTGAAGTCGCGCGCCCGGTTTCCGTCCTCGAAAAGGTCGCGGATCTCGCGCTCCCCCTGCGCTGCCGCGCGTTCCTGCAAGTGCTGCCAGATCTCGTTCATGCTGCCCAATGTACCTCCAGATCGTCCCAGACCGCCGCGATCGGGGCCTCTTCGGGGCTCAGATCGCCCGCCTTTTCCAGCGCGGCGCGTTTGTCATCGCCATAGATCACCAGATGTTTCTCCATCGCGTCCCGCAGCGCGGGAGCGCTCAGGGTGACGCGCGAGACCTCTCCGTCCGGCTCGATCGGGCAGAGCGTCGGCGCGTCCGACGCCAGCGCCGCATCGAGACCCTTGGCGCCGGGAAACAGCGAGGCGGTGTGCATGTCCCCGCCCATGCCGAGCAGCAGCAGTGACAGGGGCAGTTCGTCATCCAGCGTCGGGTTGACTGCCGCGCAGCCTTCCGCCGGGGACATGCCCTCGCGGTAATAGGGAATGAAACGCGCCGCCCCGGCCGGTCCGGTCAGCAGATGGGCACGCACCAGCCGCGCGTTGGATTGCTCGTCGCTCTCTGGCACCCAGCGCTCGTCGCTCAGCAGGACATGGACCCGGTCCCAATCGAGCTCGGTGGCGCTCAGCATGTCGAAGATCGGCCCCGGCGTGGTGCCGCCGGGCACCGCGAAGGACACGAAATCATTGCCGAGCAGAGCATTCTTCAGCGACCCGGCCAGCACATTGGCCAGCCCCATCGCGAGCAATTCGCGGTCGGCATATTCGATGATGTTCATGGAGAAACCTTTCGCCATTCGCGGCTGTCGCGCCGCATGAGTTCAGTCGCATCCGTCGGCCCCTCGCTGCCGCTGTCATAGGGTTTGGGCACATCGTTGCGCGCCTCCCAGCCGCTGATGATCGGATCGGTCCAGGCCCAGGCGGCCTCGACCTCGTCACCGCGCATGAACAGGGTCTGGTTGCCGCGGATCACGTCCATGATCAAACGTTCATAGGCATCGACCTGTTCCGCGCCTTCCTCGCCCAGGGCCTCGGCAAAGGTCATGTCGAGCGGCACGTCGATCAGCCGCATCCCGCCCGGTCCGGGTTCCTTGATGGTGACGCCGAGGGTGATGCCCTCGTTGGGTTGCAGCTGGATCGACAGCACGTTGCGGTGGCGTCCGGCATCCTCGGCGAAGATCGAATGGGGCGTGTCCTTGAACACGACGGTGATCTCCGAGGAGCGCGCCGCCATGCGCTTGCCGGTGCGCAGGTAAAACGGGGTCGAGGCCCATCGCCAGTTGCTGATATGGGTCTTGAGCGCGACAAAGCTCTCGGTCCGCGAGCGCGGATTATCCACGGCGGTCCGATAATCGGGCATTTCCTCCTCGTTGCCCGGTTCGGCACCGTATTGACCGCGCACCAGGTGATGCGGCTTTACCGGGTCGAGGGCGCGGATGACCTTGAGCTTCTCGTCGCGCACGGCATCCGGGTCAAAGCGTGCGGGCGGCTCCATGGCGATCAGGCACAGGAGCTGCATCAGGTGGTTCTGCACCATGTCGCGCATCGCCCCGGCCTTGTCGTAATATTCTGCCCGCCCGCCGACCCCGACGGTCTCGGCCACGGTGATCTGGATGTGATCGACATATTGCGCGTTCCACAAGGGCTCGAAGAGCATGTTGCCGAAACGCACCGCCATCAGGTTCTGCACCGTCTCCTTGCCGAGGTAATGGTCGATCCGGTAGATCTGATCCTCGTTGAAATAGGTCGCCAGCGTCTGGTTGAGCTCCCGCGCCGTGGCCAGATCGCGACCGAAGGGCTTTTCCACCACGATGCGGCACTCGGAATCGGCCATGCCCCAGCGCTGCAGACGCTCCGCCAGATCGCCGAAGAGCCGCGGCCCGACGGAGAAGTAATAGGCCTCGATATGGGGCGAGCCCGCCATCAGCTCCTGCAGCTCCTTCCAGCCGGTCTCCCCCAGCGCATCGATCGGGACATAATCGAGATGGCTCAGGAAATCGGTCAGCTGGTCTTTCGTGTAGTCGTGATGGCCGATGAATTCGCCGATGGCCTCGGCCACCACGTCGCGATAGCCGGACGCGTCAAGCTCGGTGCGCGCCGCGCCGATGATCCGCGCCTCCCGCGGCATCTGTCCGGCGCAGAACCGCCGGAACAGCCCCGGCAGGATCTTGCGGCGCGCCAGATCGCCGGTGCCGCCGAAGATCACCAGGTCGAAGGGATCGACCGGAATGACGCGTGAAACCATGGCAATCTCCCCTGCCCTGACCCGGGCTAGCCCCTTGATTATCTTTACCCTACGCACCGTCACGCCCGCATCACAAGAAGGTGCGTGCCCGTGCTTGGCCTTTTCCTGTGCTGCGCCATATCCTAGCACAAGTGACAATATTGAGTAGCAGGACACAAGGACCAAGCATGAAAGATTTGCAGGACGCAAATATCGGCAAATTTGAAGATCCGCACGTCACCGCGACCGGAGAGACGCGCGCCCGGGTGTCGCTGCGCGCGGCGCAGACGCTGTGGTTCAACACTGGCACGCTGTGCAATATCGAATGCGTGAACTGCTATATCGCGTCGAGTCCGAGCAATGATGCGTTGGTCTATATCACCACGGCCGAGGTCGAGGATTATCTCGATCAGATCGAGGTCCGCAACTGGCCGGTGCGCGAGATCGCCTTCACCGGCGGCGAGCCCTTCATGAATCCTCAGATGATCGAGATGGCCGAGGCGGCGCTGAAGCGCGGTTTCGATGTGCTGATCCTGACCAATGCCATGCGACCGATGATGCGCAATGCCATGCAGCGCGGTCTGCTGCGCCTGCGGGATGCCTATCCGGGTCGGCTCACCCTGCGGATCTCGGTCGATCACTTCCGCGCCGATCTGCATGACCGCGAGCGCGGCGCCGGGGCGTTCGAGAAGACACTGGCGGGCATGTGCTGGCTGCGCGACAACGATCTGCGCATGGCGGTGGCGGGGCGCTCCGCCTTTGGGGACAGCGATGCCGAGAGCCGCGCGGGCTATGCCGCGTTTTTCGCGGAACACGGCTTTGACATCGACGCGCGGGATCCCGGCATGACCGTGCTGTTTCCGGAGATGGACGAGACCGTCGACGTGCCGGAAATCACCGGTGAGTGCTGGGACATCCTCGGCAAATCGCCCGACAGCGTGATGTGCGCCTCCTCGCGGATGGTTGTCAAGCGCAAGGGGGCGGACAGGCCGGCCGTGCTGGCCTGCACGCTGCTGCCCTATGCGCCGGAATTCGAACTGGGCGAGACATTGGCGGAGGCCGAGAAGGACGTCGCCCTCAACCACCCCCATTGCGCAAAATTCTGCGTCCTAGGCGGCGCGAAGTGCTCGGCCTGAGCCGAGCATCTGTTACAGATGGAGCGCGGGTCTTGAAGGGGTACTTCCCGGGGGGAGATACTCGGCTTGAGGCCGAGTATGACGCCGATGGAGTGCGCGTCTTGGACGGGGTGCCCTCGGAGAGGGGTACCCGGCTCGAGGCCGGGTATGACGCCAAAACGAAGGGCGTCTTGGACGGGGTGCCCTCGGAGAGAGGTACCCGGCGCGTGGCCGGGTATGACGCCAAAACGAAGCGCGTCTTGGACGGGGTGCCCTTGGCGGGAGAGGTCACCGGCTCGAGGTCGGGTATGACCCCTCCTCACCTTCTCAATGCAGCACGAACTCCCCTTTCACATTGCGCCACTCCCCCGAGGACAGCATCTTGCGATGGGTAAATCGGACCGAATGGAGCGGCCCCTCGATCTCCTTGCGCCAGAATTCGACGAATTCGAACAGTTTCGGATGATCCGGGGCGATATCGTATTCCTGCCAGACGAAGGAGTTCAGGACATGCGTGTAATCGGGCATGTGATAGAAGAATTCCGCCGTGGTCAGACCGTACCCCTTGAGCATCAGCTCGGTTTCTGAACGGAGCATCTTGCGCCTCCTTTGCAGCCGCTATAGGACCAGCTTGACGGATATTTTTTACTTTTCAATTATAACAGTATGTTAGCAATCACAGCGGATTGCTGCCAGTGCGTTTCTGCCACAGGCATTGCACCCGATATGCCCAAGCTGCTATAGAAAACCGCAAGATATAGAACCTTCCCAAGCTAGGCAGATGACGTGAACGATACGCCGGAACCCCCCGAAAACGCAGACGAAAACTTGCCGGATCGGCCGATCTACGACGGGCCGACGGTGAGCATCGAACACGAGATGCGCACGTCCTATCTCGACTATGCCATGTCGGTCATCGTCAGCCGGGCGATCCCGGACCTGCGCGACGGGTTGAAGCCGGTGCACCGGCGGATCCTCTATGCGATGCACGAGACCGGCAACACCCATGACAAATCCTACCGCAAGTCGGCCCGCCCGGTCGGCGACGTGATGGGTCAGTACCACCCGCATGGCGACAGCGCGATCTATGACGCGCTGGTGCGGATGGCGCAGGATTTCTCGATGTCGCTGCCGCTGCTCGACGGTCAGGGAAACTTCGGTTCGATGGATGGCGATAACCCCGCCGCCATGCGCTATACCGAAGTGCGGATGGACAGACCCGCCGCCTATCTGCTGGCCGATATCGACAAGGATACTGTCGACTTCCAGGACAATTACGACGGCAAGCAGAAGGAGCCGAGCGTGCTCCCGGCGCGTTTCCCGAATATGCTGGTCAACGGCGCGGGCGGCATTGCCGTCGGCATGGCGACCAACATCCCGCCGCATAACCTCGGCGAGGTCGTGGATGCGACGCTGGCGCTGATCGAGGATCCGGACCTGACTTCCGAACAATTGATCGATTATGTGCCCGGACCGGATTTCCCCACCGGGGGCATCATGCTCGGCCGCTCTGGCGCGCGCAAAGCCTATCTGGAGGGGCGTGGCAGCGTCATCATCCGCGCCAAGACGCGGGTCGAGGAGATCCGCAAGGACCGCTTCGCCATCATCGTCGACGAGATTCCCTATCAGGTGAACAAGGCCACGATGATCGAGAAGATCGCCGAACAGGCCCGCGACAAGAAGATCGAGGGCATCGCCCATGTGCAGGACGAGAGCGACCGCAACGGCGTGCGCGTGGTCATCGAGCTGAAGCGCGATGCCACCGCCGAAGTGGTGATGAACCAGCTCTATCGCTTCACGCCGCTGCAGACCTATTTCGGCTGCAACATGCTGGCGCTGAATGGCGGTCGCCCCGAGACGCTGACGCTGCGCCGCTTCCTGACCTGTTTCATCGATTTCCGCGAGGACGTGGTCGCGCGGCGCACCGCCTATCTGCTGCGCAAGGCCCGCGAACGCAGCCATATCCTCTGCGGTCTCGCCGTGGCCGTGACCAATATCGATGAGATCGTGGCGACAATCCGCGCCTCCGCTGACGCCGCCGAAGCGCGTGAAAAGCTGATGACCCGGCGCTGGCCTGCGCGGGACATCCTGCCCTATATCGCGCTGATCGACGATCCGACCCATACCGCCAATGATGACGGCACCTATAACCTGTCGGAAACACAGGCCCGGGCAATTCTGGAGCTGCGCCTGCAGCGGCTGACCCAGATCGGCGTCAAGGAAGTCACCGACGAGCTTGAAGAGCTGGCGGGCAAGATCAAGGAATATCTCGAGATCCTCGGTTCGCGCGAGCGGATCATGGGAATCATTGCCGACGAGCTGCGCGAAGTGCGCGAGCTCTTCGCGGTGCCGCGCCGCACCGAGATCGTCGACTGGTCCGGCGACATGGAGGACGAGGACCTGATCGCGCGCGAGGACATGGTCGTGACCGTGACCTCCGGCGGCTATATCAAGCGCACCCCTCTCGCCGATTTCCGCAGCCAGCGCCGCGGCGGCAAGGGTGTGTCGGGCATGCAGACCAAGGAAGAGGATGTGGTTACCACGCTCTTCGTGGCCAATACCCATACCCAGCTGCTGTTCTTCACCACCGACGGCATGGTCTACAAGCTCAAGACATGGCGTTTGCCGCAGGGCGGGCGCACCTCGAAGGGCAAGGCGATCGTCAACATCCTGCCGATCCCGGTCGGCGTGTCGATCGCGGCGATCATGCCGGTGGATCGCGACGAGAAGGAATGGGACGACCTGCAGGTTGTCTTTGCCACGTCCGCGGGCACGGTGCGGCGCAACAAGCTGAGCGATTTCACCAATGTCATGCGCAATGGCAAGATCGCGATGAAGTTCGAGGACGAACATGCGGAGACGACCCTGATCAATGCGCGCATCGCCTCGAACGACGACGACGTGATGCTGGTCACCAATTCGGGCCGGGCCATCCGCTTCCCTGCGAGCGACGTGCGGGTGTTCAACTCGCGCGCCTCCGTCGGGGTGCGGGGCATCCGGCTGCACGGGGATGACCGCGTCGTGTCGATGTCGATCATCCGCCATTTCGATGCCACTTCCGAAGAGCGTACCGCCTATCTCAAGATGCGCCGCGCCATGGCCGGGATCGCGGACGAGACCGAGGGCGAGGAGGAAGAGGCCCCGGCCGATCCGAATTTCTCCAACGAGCGTTATGTGGAGATGTCGGCAGCGGAGAACCTGATCCTGACGATCACCGCCAAGGGTGCGGGCAAGCTCAGCAGCAGCCATGACTATCCGGTGCGCGGGCGTGGCGGGCTCGGTGTTACGGCGATGGACAAGGCGATGCGTGGCGGCGAGATCGTCGCTTCCTTCCCGGTCGAGATGGACGATCAGATCATGCTCGCCACGTCGCGGGGCCAATCGATCCGGGTGCCGGTCGAGGGAATCTCTTTCCGCTCGCGCAGCGCCGGGGGGGTTCGGGTCTTCAACACCGGCAAGGGCGAGGAAGTGGTCAGCGTGGCTTGGATCGCCGATCAGGGCGACAATGGCGATCTGCCGGAAGCCGAAGACGTGGAATAACGCGCGGGTCCAACGTGACTGGATGGGATTGGAAAGGGCCGCCGACGCGGCCCTTTCGCGTTTCTGACCGCCGAAGCACGGTCAAAGCCAAATTCTAACTGCACTGCACCTTGCCAACAGGAAACGCGGCCCCCGTTTCCGGGAGCCGCGTCATTTCAACTTTAGGGTCGTCCCGGCGCCGGGGCGCGCGGGTGTGCGATCAATCGGTTGTCGAAGTGCTGGTGGAGTCGTCGTCATCGCTGGCGGCGAGAGCGACCAGGGCCAGAACGCCCGCTGCAGCAGCGGCACCGGCGCCGGTCACGCCTGCGCCTGCGGCGAAGAGGCCAGCATTGCCGCCCGCAGCCAGGCAGGGACGCGCACGCACGCCGTCAACCACGACGATTTCAGGCTTGCAGTTATAGATCACGCCATTGGCGCCCTGTACCTGAACCGAATAGACCGGATCGTCGGAGGTGCCAAGGACGGCTTCCTGCGTGGTGGTCTGTGCCGATGCAACGCCTGCGCTCAGCGCGACTGCAGCGATTGCTGTCATCATCATTTTCATCTTGGCCTACTCCCGTAATCTGGCTCAAATCTTCAATTCTCAATCTCGCGACGGCCAAGCCGGGCTTTCAAAGTTGGAATTCCCAAAGCTTGGCCTGCGACACGCGCTCACGTTATTATCGAACCGATCAACTTGCAATTGGTTCCTGAGCAGAAGCGCATTAGAGCGTATTATTGCGCGACATTCCTGCCACGGGCCCACCTGCATGCGGGCGAGACGGTGAAAATAGCCGCGAAACGCCTACAAAACATGCAAAAGCGGCCTGCCGAAACCGCAATGGATTCGCGGCAGCGGCTCGCGGAGCACCGCCCCGCGAGCCGCTGCGAATCCAACCCGTTTCAAAGCCTGTAGAGATCGGAGAATTTGGCCTTGAGATAACCCAGCAGCGGCGCTTCGTCGGGTGTCTTTCCGCAAGCCCGCGCGATGGTGTCACGCGGTTCATAAAGCCCGCCGTGGGTTTGCACATTCTGCCGCAGCCAGCCGGTGGCGCTGCTGGTGTCGCCCTGGGCGAGGTCATCATCGAGCGTCGGCACCGCCCGGCGCAGCGCCTCGTAGAGGCAACCGGCATAGACATTGCCGAGGCTGTAGGTCGGGAAATAGCCGAACAGCCCGACCGACCAATGCACATCCTGCAACACGCCGTTAGAGGGGCGATCCACCGGAAAGCCGAAATCGGCCTCGAACCGCTCGTTCCATGCACTTTCGAGGTCATCGACCAGCAGATCGCCACGCATCAGCGCGCGTTCGAGATCGAGCCGCATGAGCACATGCAGATTGTATTGCAGCTCGTCGGCTTCTGTGCGGATGAACCCGTCCGAAACCCGGTTCACGATGCGATAGAAGGTTTCCGCATCGGCCACGCCGAAATCGCCGAAAGCATCGCGCATCTGAGCGTAGAGCCAGGAGGTGAAGGCGCGGCTGCGGCCGAGCTGGTTCTCGTAGATCCGGCTCTGGCTTTCATGCACGCCCATCGACACGCCCTGCCCCAGTGGCGTCAGCAGATAGGCGTGGTCGATATTCTGTTCATAGGCGCCATGGCCGACCTCGTGAATCGTCGAATAGAAGCAGTTGAACGGGTCAATCGCGTTGGTCCGGGTGGTGATCCGCACATCGAGCCCGGAGCCCGAGGAGAAGGGATGCACCGCCTTGTCGACCCGGCCACGGCTCATGTCATAGCCGAAGGTCCTGGCGAGCTGACGGGTCAGCTTCATCTGCGCGGATTCGTCAAACACGCCCTCTAGGATGGGCGGTGCTTCGGCCTCTCGGACGGCGGCACGCAGGGCGGTCAGCTCGGGACGCAGCGCGCCGAACATCGCCTGCAGATCCGCGCCGCTGGTGCCGGGCTCGTAATCGGCCAGCATCGCGTCATAGACATCGCCGCCATTGGCCAGCGCCTGCCCCTCTTCGCGTTTCAGAGCCACGACTTCGGCCAGTACCGGGGCGAAGGCGGCGAAATCATCCGCGGCCCGAGCCTCGGCCCAGCTGCCCTGCGCCTGGCTGGTCACCCGCGCGATCCGTGCGGCCAGCGCCGCCGGAACCTTGGTGGCGCGGTCGAAATCACGACGGATGTGACGGAGCTGCGCGCGTGCCACATCGTCAAGGCGATCCGGGTCGATGGTGGCGAGCCATTCGCCGACCTGCGGGGCCATGCGACGCGCATGGAGCACGCCCTCGATGGCGGCCATCTCCTCGCCCCGTTGCGGCGCGGCGCCGCGCGGCATCACCGTTTCCTGATCCCAACCCAGCCGCCCGGCAATCTGCGCCAACGCCTCGGTCTCCCTTTGAAAGGCCATCAATTCGTCATAGGCGCTCATGCTAGCTTACCTCGCAGCGATGCGGGAATCGGATAGGCGCTGAGGAAACGCGCCCGCAGGATCAGCACGAAAAACACCACCGCCAGTGCCTGATGGGTCAGTGCGATATGCACCGGCGCGGCATAGAGCACGGTGGCGATCCCCAGCACGACCTGCAGCGCAAGCGCCACAAAGGCCGCATTGAAGGCGAAGCGGGTCTGCGGATGCACCGAGCGGCGACCGCGCAGCCATACGACGATGCCGAAGGCGAAGAGCAGATAGCCGACCATCCGGTGCATGAACTGCACCAATCCGGGATTTTCGAAGAAATTGCGCCACAGCGGCTCGATCTCGAAAGCATCGGGCGGGAAGAACTGGCCCTGCATCAGCGGCCAGTCGACGAAATAGCGCCCCGCGTCGATCCCGGCCACCAGCGCGCCGATCAGGATCTGCAGGAAGGCCAGATGCAAGAGCCCGGTCGCGAGCCCGTATTGCTTGCGCTCCTTGGCACGGCGCGCCTGCATCAGGTCACGTTCGCTGCGCCCGAGCAGCATCGCATACCAGGTGATCACCCCGAGGATGACGAAGGCCAGGCCGAGATGCGTCGCCAGACGATAGCTCGCCACATGGGTCACCCGGGCCCCGCTGGTTACGCCCGATGACACCATCCACCAGCCGATCGCGCCCTGCGCGCCGCCGAGCGCGCCGAGCAGCAGCAGCCGCCTGTGCCAGCCCGCCGGGATCTGTCGCCGGATCAGGAACCACAGGAACCCGAGCGCCCAGACAATGCCGATCACCCGGCCCAGTTGGCGATGGCCCCATTCCCACCAGTAAATACGTTTGAAATCAGCAAGCTGCATCCAGGAATGCATTTCCTGAAACTGGTCAATCTCCTGATATTTAGCGAATTCGCTCTGCCAGTTGGCCTCGTTCATCGGCGGCAGCGCCCCGGTGACCGGCTTCCATTCGGTGATCGACAATCCGCTGTCGGTGAGCCGGGTCGCGCCGCCAACGGCGATCATCACGAAGACCAGTGCAAAGAGCAGGAACAGCCAGACCCGGATCGCGCCGCGCGCCCCGCCGCGGCCACGGTCGATCGTGCCGGTCTGCGCCACGGGCCGTGCGGGCTGAGCCTCGCCGACTTCCTCGAACAATTTGCGTTTTTCCGCCATGCCGCGCCCTCTCTTCTTGACTTGCCGATAGGTAGGGCAAGGGCGCGCGAAGGTCTAGTCGCGCTCTTTCCAGCGCACCATTTGCCGCATCATGCCATGCAGCATCTGCGCATCCGCACGGGTCAGCGGCAGGCGTGACCACATGTTGCGCAGGTTGGTCTTCATCGACGTGACCTTGTGCTCGGGAAAGAAGAACCCCGCCTCGTCGAGCCGGTCCTCGTAGTGACGGGCCAGCGCCTCGACCTCACGGTGCTGCGCCCAGTCGGTGCCCGCCATCTCGTCGCTGCGCGGCGCCACATCGCTGCTGGCGCGCATCCATTCATAACCTGTCAGCAGCACGCATTGCGCGAGATTGAGCGAGGCGAATTGCGGGTTGACCGGCACCGAGATCAGCGCATTGGCCTGCGCCACATCGGCGTTTTCCAGCCCGGCCCGTTCGGGCCCGAACAGCACGGCGATGCGTTCTCCAGCCGCAATCTTCTGTGCGGCAAGCTGCATTGCCGCTTCGGGGCTGTAGACCGGTTTCGTCAGATCACGGCTGCGCGCGGTGGTGGCGAAGGTGAAGGTGCAATCGGCCAGCGCTTCGGGCAGGTCCGCACAGAGCAGCGCCTCGTCCAGCAAGCGCCCCGCGCCGGAGGCCAGGGCCACGGCGGAAGGGTTCGGCCAGCCGTCGCGCGGCGCGACGATGCGCATGTGATCGAGACCGAAGTTCCACATCGCCCGCGCTGCCGCGCCGATATTCTCGCCCATTTGCGGACGCACCAGGACGAAGGCGGGAATGGCGGGTGTGCTCTGTCGATCAGTCATGGCCGCCTCTTACGCTGCGGCGAAGACCCGCGCAATGTGCGCGCTGCATGGCCTCGCGCAAAATTCGATCTCCCGGCGGCCGCCGCCGTGCCATATCCGTTTTCTTTTCCGCACCCATCCGCTAGTCACGAGGACAAACATCTGAAGGACCTTCTCCCATGGACGCCCCCGAACAGCCGCAGATCTACCTGATCACCCCGCCCGAGATCGAGCTCAGCCAGTTCCCCGCGCAGCTTGCCGCGGTCCTTGATGCCCATCCCGTCGCCTGCGTCCGTCTGGCGCTCGCCACCCGCGACGAAGACCGCCTGTCACGCGCCGCCGATACGCTGCGCGAGGTGACCCATGCCCGCGACGTGGCGCTGGTGATCTCGGATCATTCGCTGCTGGCCGAGCGGCTCGGGCTCGATGGCGTGCATCTGGGCGATGCGGCGCGCTCGGTGCGCCATGCCCGCAAGACGCTGGGCGAGGATGCGATCGTCGGCTCCTTCTGCGGCGGGTCGCGGCATGACGGCATGGCCGCGGGAGAGGCCGGGGCAGATTACATCAGCTTCGGTCCGGTGCAGGGCAGCGGGCTCGATGACGGCAGCTTTGCCGAGGCCGATCTGTTTCAATGGTGGTCCGAGGTGATCGAAGTCCCGGTGGTGGCCGAGGGTGCGCTTGACGAGGCGCAGATCCGTGCCCTCGCCCCCTATACCGACTTCTTCGGCATCGGCGAGGAGATCTGGCGCCATGAAAACCCCGCCGAAACGCTTGCCGCGCTGATCAAGGCCATGGGCTGACCCCCGGCGGGGCGGCCCGGCGGCCGCCCCGATGCTTCACAGGAATACCCGTTCGACGAACCAATAGGCGCCGACAAGGGCGATCGCCCCCGAGGCCGGGACTGCGACGAAGCGGCGATAGCCGGCCGGGTCGGGACGTCGGCTCACCTGCGCCAGACAGGCCAGGAACACCCCGGCCAGCGGCAGCGCGAACAGCGCCACCGGTGCGTCGAGTAGCGCCGCGAGGCCAGGCAGCGGCACGAAGGCCAGCGCAACCGCGAGAAGGCCCAGCCCGGCATAGAGCAGCCGCGCGCCCCTCGTCCCGGCCTGCCCGCGGCTCACACGCACGGCCTGCCAGACGCAGAGCGCCATAACGGCGATCACCGTGAGCTGGCCCAGCTCGACGCCGATGTTGAAGCCGATCAGCGCGGGCAGGAACTGCGCCGTCGGGAGACCGAACTCCGCCAGCACCGACGCGAATCCGAGCCCATGCAACAATCCGAAGCCGAAAATCACCAGCGGCCGCCATGGGCTCAGCCCCGAGGTCAGGATATTCTCGATCGCGACATAGGTGATCGAGGCGGCGATCAGCGGCTCGACGACGCTCGCCGGGATGGAGATCCAGCCCATCGCCCCCAGTGCGAGCGTGACAGTATGCGCGAGGGTGAAGGCCGAGACCTGCCAGATCAGCGGCCGCAGACGGGTCGAGAGGAAGAACAGCCCGAGCACGAAGAGGATATGATCGAGTCCCTTGGGCAGGATATGGTCGAAACCGACGGGGATGTAAGCGAGGAAACTCTGCCAGCCGCCCTGTGCATCCCCGCCGCCCAGGGCGATCTCGGGACTGGTCTCGCCGCCGTCGAGATAGCCGGTGAAAGGCTCCTAGACACCCTGCTGGCGCAGCACCATGGCACCGCTTCCGGCAGGCCAGTTCATCTGTATCACCCGGGCGTCCTTCGGCACCGCGCCGCGCAGGTGCCATTGTGCGATGCGCGGCTGGTCTTCGGGCACATCCTGCGGCAAATCCAGCGCGACCGTTGCAAGCGGCACCGGACGGCCTTCGACCGTCAGCAAAGGCAACGCGTTCCAGCCTGCCAGCAGCCGCGACGCCCGGGCGGCGACCGTTTCGGCAGGCAGAGCGCGCAGGGCGTCGTAATCCCCGGCCTCATCGGCCTCGTTGGTGTCCTCAAGCCCGTCAAGGTCGATCCCGGCGAGAAAGGCATCCAGATTGATGCGCAGGTCGAGACGCGCGGCGCCTTGCGTCACCTCGAAATCGGCGATGGTGGGCTGCAATTCATGGGCACCCGCCCGGTCCGGCGCGCCGCTCAGCGCACTTGACAATATCACCACCAAGGTCAGTTTCGAAAGAAACGTCAAGAAAGACCGCATTATGTACCTGCCCCGCATCAGTTTTCTCATTGCCGGTCTTATTGCAGCATCGCCGGTCCATGGACATGAGTTTTGGCTCGAAGCGCGGCAGTATCAAGTCGCGCCGGGCGAGAATATCACGGTGAACCTGCGCAACGGCGAGCATTTCGAGGGCCGTACGCTGGCCTATTTCGACCGCAGCACCACGCGTTTCGGGCTGTCCTTCGGCGGCGAGATCACCCAGATCGAAGCCCGCAGCGGCGATGTTCCCGCGCTGGATATCCCCGCGCCTGCCGACGACGGGCTGCTCGGCGTGGTACATGAGGCGGCTCCGAGCAGCGTGACCTATGACGATTGGGAAAAGTTCGTCTCCTTCGCCGAGCACAAGGATTTCGACACCGTGATCGAGGCGCATATCGCGGCGGGTTTTCCGCGGGATCGGTTCAAGGAGAGCTACACTCGCCATTCAAAGGCGCTGATCGCCGTCGGTACGGGTGAGGGCAGCGATCAGCCACTGGGGCTCGAGACGGAAATCACCGCGCTCAGCAATCCCTATGCGGCGGATTTCGACGGGGTGATGCGGGTTTCGCTGAGCTATCAGGGTGTGCCGAGGGAAGCGGCGCAGATCGAGGTCTATGCGCGTGCGAAGACCTCGGAGGTCACGATCCGCAAATACACAACAGACGCCGCCGGTCTGGCGCAATTCCCGGTGGAGCGCGGCATCACCTATCTCGTCGATGCGGTCCTGCTGCGCCCGGCGCCCGAGGCGGGCGCGGAGCCGGGGGCGCCGCTTTGGGAAACGCTCTGGGCCTCGCTCACCTTCGCGGTGCCGCGATAAGGGTGCTTGCTTGTGGCGCGGCAGCAGAGATACATGTCGGACATGACGGCAACACCTGACATATTATGCATCGGTTCGGTGCTCTGGGACGTGATCGGCCGCAGCGAGGCGGCGATGCGCCAGGGCTCGGACATGCCGGGGCGGATCAGTCGCCTGCCCGGCGGCGTGGCGCTCAACATCGGCATGGCGCTGGCGCGTTTCGGGCTGCATCCGGCCCTGCTCACCGCCGTGGGGCGCGATGCGGAGGGCGATGAGCTGATCGCGGCCTGCGCTCTGCGCGGGCTGACCACCGATCTCGTCTATCGCTCCGAGGATCTGCCGACCGACCGTTACATGGCCGTCGAAGGGTCCAACGGGCTGATCGCGGCGATTGCCGATGCCCATTCGCTGGAGGCGGCGGGCGACAAGATCCTGCTGCCGCTGACCGATGGCAGCCTGCCGCGGCCCTATCGCGGCGCGGTGGCGCTCGATGGCAACCTGACGCTCGACCTGCTCGCCGGAATCGCCGCCAGCCCGCTGCTGGCAGAGGCCGATCTGCGCATCGCGCCGGCCTCGCCGGGCAAGGCCCTGCGGCTCTCGCCCTTCATGCAATCGGGGCGCGGCACGCTCTATGTCAATCTCGAGGAGGCCGGGCTGCTCTGTCAAAGCGGTTTCGAGACCTCCCGTGCTGCTGCCGAAGGGCTGCTGGCGCGCGGCGTGCGCCGGGCCATCGTCACCGACGGCGGCAATCCCGTCAGCGTCGGCGGTCCCGAAGGCGTGATCACCCAGGCGCCGCCGCCGGTGCATGTTGCGCGGGTGACCGGGGCCGGCGATACTTTCATGGCCGCGCATATCGCGGCCGAATTGCGCGGCGCCCAAGCCGAGGTCGCGCTGACCGAGGCGCTGCGCGCCGCTGCCCTCTATGTTTCCGGAGAAACCAAGATATGACCAGACCCTCCCTGCCCCTGCGGTTCAGCAAAGAAGTCGCCGAAGCCCGTGACAAGGGCGCGCCGCTGGTAGCGCTGGAAAGCACCATCATCACCCATGGCATGCCCTATCCGCAGAATCTCGAGGTGGCGCGGCAGGTCGAGGAGGACGTGCGCGCCGCCGGGGCGATTCCGGCCACCATTGCGGTGATCGACGGGGAATTGCACATCGGGCTCGAGGCCGACGAGCTCGAGACGCTGGCCAATGCCAAGGGCGTGGCGAAACTGTCGCGTGCCGACATGGCCGTCTGCATCGCCACCGGGGGCACCGGCGCCACCACCGTGGCCGCGACGATGATCGCGGCGCATGCAGCCGGGATCGAGGTCTTCGCCACCGGCGGCATCGGCGGGGTCCACAAGGGCGCGGAAGAGAATTTCGACATCTCGGCGGATCTCATGGAGCTTGCGCAGACCCCGGTGAGCGTGATCGCTGCGGGTGCCAAGGCAATCCTCGACGTGCCCAAGACGCTGGAAGTGCTCGAAACCCAGGGCGTGCCGGTGATCACCGTGGGGCAGGATCATTTCCCGGCCTTCTGGAGCCGTCTGTCGGCGCTGAAATCGCCGCTGCGGCTCGACGATCCCGAGGCGCTGGCTGCGGCGCACCGGGCGCGTGCGGCGCTCGGTCTGCCGGGCGGACAGCTCATAGCCAACCCGATCCCCGAGGCCGATGAAATCAGCCGCGACGAGCTCGCCCCGATCATCGCCCAGGCCCAATCCGATGCCACGCATCACGAGATCAAGGGCAAGGGCGTGACCCCCTATCTGCTGCAGCGCATCTACGAGCTGACCGAAGGGCGCTCGCTCACCGCCAATATCGCGCTGGTGCGCAACAATGCGCGGCTCGGCGCGGCGGTTGCGATCGCCCTGAGCGCCAGCGCCCCGGCAAGGAAGAAATGAGTGACATCAGGACATTCGGCGGGATTGTGCCGGGGCGGCAAAGCGCTTAGCTGTAATCTGACCCCCATACGGACCCGCATTCCCCGATGAACACGCCTTTCGATCCTGATCCCCTGCCGCCGCGCCGCAGCCTCGTGGCACGGCTGCGCGCCTCCTTCCTGACCGGGCTCGTGGTCATCGCGCCGGTGGGGCTGACCATCTGGCTGATCTGGTCGGTGATCGGCTGGATCGACGGTTTCGTGCTGCCGCTGGTGCCGCAGGCCTATCACCCGGACAGGATGATCCAGGACTTCTTCGGGCTCGATCCCTCGGTGCAGGTCAATGTCCGCGGGCTCGGCGTGGTGATCTTCCTGGTCTTCACGATCCTCGTCGGCTGGATGGCCAAGGGGATCATCGGGCGTTCGCTGATCCGCTTTGCCGAGAGCCTCGTCGAGCGCACCCCGGTGGTGCGCACGATCTATTCGGGGATTAAGCAGATCTCCGAAACCATCTTCGCGCAATCCGAACGCAGTTTCGAGACCGCCTGCCTGATCGAATATCCGCGCCGCGGGATCTGGGCGCTCGGTTTCATCTCGACCACCGCGAAGGGCGAGGTGGCGGCGAGGTCCGATCCGGGGGGCGAGATGATCAGTGTCTTCCTTCCGACGACGCCGAACCCGACCTCGGGTTTCCTGCTGTTCTTTCCCAAGAAGGACGTGATCGAGCTCGACATGTCGGTCGAGGACGCGGCCAAGCTGGTGATCTCGGCCGGGCTGGTCTATCCGCCGGACCGCAGCCTGCAGGACGATGAGGATTCGCTGAAGATCATCTGAGGGAATGAGGGACGCCGTCCCTCAAACTCCCTGAGGTATTTACGGTCAGAAGAAGCCCGGTACGCGGCTAGAGCGCGGTCCAGCCGCCGTCGACGCTGATCGTGGTGCCGGTGATCTGGGCGGCGGCGGGCGAGCACAGGAAGGTGGCGGTGCCGCCGATCTGCTCCACCGTGGCGAAATCCCGGCTCGGTTGTCGGGTCAGCATCACCTTCACGATCACCTCTTCGCGGCTCATGTCATATTCCTTCATCGTGTCGGGGATCTGGTTCTCCACGATCGGGGTCAGCACGTAGCCGGGGCAGATCGCGTTGCAGGTGATGTCATCCCGGGCGGTCTCGAGCGCCGTGGTCTTGGTCAGGCCGACGATGCCGTGCTTGGCGGCGACATAGGCGGATTTGTAGGGCGAGGCGGTGAGGCCATGGGCCGAGGCCACGTTGATCACCCGGCCCCAGCCCGCGGCGCGCATCATCGGCAGGGCGACGGCGCTGGTATGGAAGGCCGAGGTGAGGTTGATGGCGATGATCGCATCCCATTTCTCGGTCGGGAAATCGGGGATCGCGGCGACATGCTGGATCCCGGCGTTGTTGACAAGGATGTCGCAGCGTCCGGCACGTTCGATCAAGCCGCGGCATTGATCGCCCCGCGACATGTCGGCCTGCAGGTAGCGCGCCGTGACTCCTGTCTCGCTGGCGATTTGCGCGGCCAGCGCATGGTCTTCCTCGGTGTCGGTAAAGGAGTTCAGCACGATATCGGCTCCCGCCCGGGCCAGTTCCCAGGCGATCCCGAGGCCGATGCCGGAGTTCGACCCGGTGATCACCGCCGTCTTTCCCGAGAGGTCGATGCTGAATGCCATTTGCTGTCTCCTTCTGCGCTTCATGCTGCGCAGGCACCATGGCCGAGGGCCGCGGCGAAGGGAATGGCAAAAGCGGGGCGACGGGACGCGACCGCAGCGCCGTGCTGCGGGCAAAAAAAACGCCCGCACGAAGCGGGCGTTAAGTTATTGAGGCAGGTTTCATACAGGCAAGAAACCTATCGAGCAGTGCAGTCTTTATAGGCAATCGGGCGCCTCATTCCAAGCTAAAAGTTTGATATGGCAGGAAAGCACCGTTATGGAATGGGCCAATAAAACAAGGGTCGAGCGGCATGGGAGCGAAAATGGACGGCAAATTTTTGGTTTTTGGACGCGGGATCGCGGCGGTAGGCGCGCTGATTCTCTGGACCGGCGCGAGTCAGGCGGTGCCGCAACATGGTATATCTATGTATGGAGACCCCGCCCTTCCACCTGATTTTGTGTCCCTGCCCCATGCCAACCCCGCCGCACCCAAGGGCGGCGCGATCACCCTGGGCAATACCGGGGGGTTCGACTCGCTCAATCCTTTCGTGCGCAAGGGTACCGCGCCCTGGCAACTGCCCTTCTTCACTCACGAAAGCTTGATGGGCCGCTCCTGGGACGAACCCTTCACGCTCTACGGTCTGCTCGCCGAATCGGTGGAGGTGCCCGAGGACCGGTCCTGGGTCGAATTTACCCTGCGCGAGGGGGCGCGCTTCTCCGATGGCAGCCCCGTCACCGTGGATGATGTGATTTTCTCCTACGAGCTGCTCGGCAGTGCGGGGCATCCGCGCTATCACGGGTTGCAGTCGCAGATCGAGCGGATCGAACAGACCGGGCCGCGCAAGCTGCGCATGACCTTCAATACCGAGAACCGCGAGCTCGCGCTTCTCGCGGGGATGCGCCCGATCCTGAGCCGTGCGCAATGGAAAGGACAAGATTTTGCCGATGCGCCGCTTTCGGAGATCCCGCTCGGCACCGGACCCTATGTGATCGCGGAATACCAGGCGGGCCGACAGGTCACCTTGCGGCGCAATCCGGATTACTGGGGCGATGATGTGCCCTTTCGCCGGGGCACCAACAATTTCGACGAGATCCGCATTGATTTTTACGGCGATGCCAACGTGCTCTTCGAGGCATTCAAGGCCGGGCAGATCTCTGCCGTGCGCGAGTTCAACGCCGAGACCTGGGAGACGCAGTATGATTTCCCCGCCATCGCGCGGGGCGAGGTGGTGAAATCGGTATTCCCGCATCACCAGCCCTCCGGCATGACCGGTTTCGTCATGAACACGCGGCGTGCGCCCTTTGATGACTGGCGGGTGCGCGACGCGATGATTGCGGCGTTCAATTTCGAATATATCAACGAGACGCTGACCGGCGGGGCGCAGCCGCGGATCACCTCGTATTTCTCCAACTCCACCCTCGCGATGCGCGAAGGTCCTGCCGAGGGTGCCGTGGCTGACCTGCTGGCACCCTTTGCGCAGGATTTGCCGCCGGGGGCGCTGGAGGGCTATTCCCTGCCGATCTCGGACGGGTCGGCACGCAACCGCTCGGGGATCCGTGCGGCGATGAAGCAGTTGCAGGCGGCGGGCTACAGCGCCGAGGACGGGACCATGCGCGGGGCCGACGGCAGGCCGCTCGCCTTCACGATCCTGCTGGCCAAGGGCAGCAGCGAGAATCAGGCGATCGCGGAACTCTATCTGCAGGCGCTGAAACGGCTGGGGGTGCGTGCGGGGATCGAGATGGTCGATGACGCGCAATTCGTGGCCCGCCAGAACGAATATGATTTCGACATGACCTTCTTTCGCCGTTCGCTGTCGCTTTCCCCGGGCAATGAGCAGCGCTATTACTGGGGCTCCGAGGCGGCCGGGGAACCCGGGACGCGCAACCTCATGGGGGTGCAATCTGCGGCGATCGACGCGATGATCGACACGATGCTGGCGGCGCGGGACGCTACCGAATTCACCGCCGCGGTGCGGGCTCTCGACAGGGTACTGACCGCCGGGCGCTACGTGGTGCCCTTCTGGTCGTTCAGCGAAGGGCGGATCGCCCATGTGGCTGAGATGAAATATCCCGACAGGCTGCCGCTCTATGGTGACGGGCCGAATTTCATGCCCGAGCTCTGGTGGTGGGAAGACAGGGAGTGATGCCGCGCAGGCCGTCTGCGGCGTTCGCCTGTGCTCAGGCCAGCGAGGTGACCCAGAGGATCGTCGCATCCTCGTCGCTCAGCGACACGACGTTATGGCCCATGGTGGCGTCGTAATAGGCGCTGTCGCCGCGGCGCATCTCGACGGGTTCGTAGAATTCGGTGTAGAGCCGGATCATCCCGGTCAGCACATAGAGGAATTCCTCGCCGTCGTGGCGCACCCAGCCGTCGAATTCCTCCATCCGCCGCGCCCGGACCTTGGCGCGATAGGGCAGCATCTGCTTCTTGCGCAGCGCATCGCCGAGCAATTCATGCTCGTAGGTCGTCGTGGCCTGCCCGCGACCCTCGCCCGATTTCGTCACCGTCATGCGGCCGTTGATCTGCCCGGCGACCGGCGGGGTGAAGAGCTGCGGGACCGAGATTTCCAACCCGACGGCAAGTTTCTTCAGCGCGTCATAGGTCGGCGACATCTGGCCGTTCTCGATCTTGGAGAGCGTCGAGCGGGCCAGCCCGGCCTGGCTGGCGGCCTGTTCCAGCGTCCAGCTGCGCGCCTTGCGCAGCTCGCGCACCCGCGCGCCGAGATCGACCGGCGGCACCGCTTCGGTCTCGCCGTTCTCGCGGGCCAGCTGGATCAGGGAGGGTCTGCGTGTCTCGGCGCTCATACAGGCGCTATAGCGCCGCGCCCCGAGCCTTGCAACGACGCAGATCGCAGGCTAGCCAAGCGGGATGGACTCGATTTTCGATCACGGCGGCTTCGCGCCCTGCCCGGCGCCGTTCAACATGGCCGCCCATGTGCTCGCCCTGGCCGGGGAGCTGGGCGACAAGACCGCGCTGTCGATCCTGCATGAGGATCGCACCGACGATTGGAGCTTTCACGCGCTGAGCCGGGCTGTGCGCGGTACCGCGACGGGATTGCGGGCCCGCGGCCTGGATCCGGGTGCGCGGGTGTTGCTGCGGCTCGGCAACGAGGTCGATTTTCCCATCGCCTATCTCGGCGCCCTGACGGCGGGGCTGGTGCCGGTGCCCACGGCGGCGGGGCTGACCGAGCCCGAGGTCGCACGGATCATCGCGGGGCTGTCGCCGGGCGCGATCCTGCGCGATCCCGCCATTGCCTGTCCCGATGACGCGGCGGTCATCGGGCTTGACGATCTCAGGAAGATGCGCAGCCTGCCTGCCGCAGAGTGGCATATGGGCGATCCGGAACGGGTCGGATATATCATCTATACCTCCGGCACATCGGGGCAGCCCATGCCGGTGGTCCATGCCCATCGCGCGATCTGGGCCCGTCGGATGATGCATCAGGGCTGGTACGGGATCGGCGTGCAGGACCGGCTTTGCCATGCCGGGGCGTTCAACTGGACCTATACGCTCGGCACCGGTCTCATGGATCCCTGGAGCGTCGGCGCCACCGCGCTGATCCCGGCGCCGGGCACCGATCCGGCGCGGCTCCCGGCACTGCTCAAACGACATCAGGCGAGTATCTTTGCAGCGGCGCCGGGGGTTTACCGGCAAATCCTCAAACATCACCAGAAGCTCGATCTGCCCGATCTGCACCACGCGCTGAGCGCTGGTGAGAAGCTCAGTCCGACTATCCGCAGCCGCTGGCACGAAGCGACGGGGGGCGAGATTCACGAGGCCTTCGGCATGTCGGAATGTTCGACCTTCATCTCCGGCTGCCCCGCCGATCCGCCGCAGGGGGAAAGCCTCGGGCGGCCGCAGCCGGGGCGCCGGGTGGCGCTGCTGGATGCCGATGGGCCGGTGCCGCTCGGCCAAAGCGGCACGATCGCCATTCATCGCAGCGATCCGGGGCTGATGCTCGGCTATCTCGACGCGCCGGAGCAGACCGTGGCGCGGTTTCAGGGCGATTGGTTCCTGACCGGCGATCAGGGGGCGATGGATGCGCAGGGGCGCATCACCTATGAGGGGCGGCGCGATGACATGATGAACGCGGGCGGTTTCCGGGTCTCGCCGCTGGAGGTCGAGGGCGCGCTTGCCGGGTTTCCGGGGCTCGAAGCGGTGGCGGCGGCGGAAGTCACGATCAAGACCGACGCCAGCGTGATCGCCGCCTTCTATACCGCCGCCTGCCCACTGGACGAGGCCGCGCTGCGCGACTATGCCGGGGCGCGGCTGGCGCGCTACAAGCAGCCGCGGCTCTATATTCACCTGCCTGCGTTGCCGACCGGCGCCAATGGCAAGATCCTGCGCCGCGCCCTGCGCGAGCATTACGAGGTTTCAGACCATGGCCGACCCGATCAAGCTTGATATCATGTCAGACCCGATCTGCCCCTGGTGCTATATCGGCAAGGCGCAGCTCGATCGCGCGTTGCAGGATCATCCCGACCATCCCTTCGTGATCGAATGGCATCCGTTCCAGCTCAACCCCGACATGCCGCGTGACGGCATGGACCGGCGGACCTATCTCGAAGCCAAGTTCGGCGGCAAGGAAGGCGCGGTAAAGGCCTATGCCCCGGTCGCCGAACATGCGCGCAATGCCGGTCTCGAGATCAATTTCGAGGCGATGCAGCGCACGCCCAACACGCTCGATGCGCACCGCCTGATCCATTGGGCAGGGATCGAGCAGCGCCAGACCGCCGCGGTATCGGCGCTGTTCAAGGCCTATTTTACCGAAGGCCGCGACATCGGCGAGATCGACGTTCTAGCTGATATTGCCGATTCCATCGAAATGGATGCCTCCGTGGTGCGCCGTCTGCTGGAATCGGACGCCGATGCCGATGACATCCGCGCCCGCGATGCCCATAGCCGGGAGATGGGCATTACCTCGGTGCCGACCTTCATCATCGCCAACCAGCACGCGGTGCCGGGCGCGCAGCCGCCCGGGCTCTGGGCTAAGGTGATCGCCGAGCTGACCGGGGCTGCGTGAGGCGCAATCCCGCCATGCGCGGCCGATTTCCCCGATTGTACCAATCGCAACCATGGGTTATGAAAGGCGCGCATTCGCGCCGGACCTGACGCGCCTGCCTTGCCAGCGGAGTATCGCGTGACCAGCCAACAGCCTGAATTCAGAATGGGACGTGCCGAATTCATCGCGCTGATCGCGATGATGTTCGCCACCATCGCCTTTTCCATCGACGCCATGCTCCCGGCCCTGCCCGAAATGGGCGCCGAACTGGCCCCCGAGGCCCCGCATCGCGCCGGGCTGATCCTCACCGCATTCGTCTTCGGCATGGGACTGGGCACATTTTTCACCGGTCCGCTGTCGGATGCTTTCGGACGCAAGAACGTGATCTATGCCGGTGCGGCGCTCTATATCATCGCGGCCGCCGTCGGCTGGGCGAGCAATACGCTGGAGGTGATGCTGGTGGCGCGGGTCTTTCAGGGGCTCGGCGCCGCAGGGCCGCGGGTGGTCTCGCTGGCAATCATCCGGGACCTGTTCTCGGGGCGCGAGATGGCGCGGATCATGTCGATCGTGATGATGGTCTTCACGCTGGTGCCGGCATTCGCCCCGGCAATGGGCGCGGCGATCATCGCTTTCGGCGGCTGGCACGGCATCTTCTTTGCCTTCATCGTCTTCTCGCTGGTCTCGGCTCTCTGGATGGGCCTGCGCCTGCCCGAGACCCTTCCCGTGCAGCAGCGCCGCCCGCTGCGGCTGCGGCTGATGATGGGAGCGGTGCACGAAATGTTCGCCCACCCCTCGGTGCGCCTGTCGATTATGGTTCAGACGCTGGCGTTGTCCATGCTCTTCGTCACGCTGATGCTGGTGCAGCCGATCTATGACCAGATCTATGACCGCGGCGAGAGCTTTCCCTTCTGGTTCGGGCTGGTGGCGCTGATCTCCGGCTCCGCGAGCCTGCTCAATGCGCTGCTGGTGGTGCGCTACGGGATGCGGCGGCTGGTCAGCATCGCGCTTGGCGGCCAGATCTTGCTGTCGGGCGCCTATTTTCTCTTCGACCTCACGGCCATGGCAGAGCCCTATGGGTTTGCCGCCTTCGTGCTCTGGCAGACCTGCCTGTTCTTCCAGGCCGGGCTCACCCTGGGCAATCTCAACGCCATTGCCATGGAACCGATGGGGCACATCGCCGGCATGGCGGCCTCCGTCACTGGCGCGGTCTCGACCGTGCTGGCCGCGCTCATCGCCTCGCCGGTGGGGCTGCTCTTTGACGGCAGCACTCGCCCGCTTGTCGGCGCGGTGTTGCTGCTGGCCCTCGTCGGCTTCGCGCTGATGCTGCACATGGGTCGGGTCGAGGCACGACTGGCCGCGGCCGAATAGCGCGCGCCAGCCGTTCCGAATGCTTGGCGGGGAAGTCAGGCTGTGGCCTTCTTCCCCCCCTTCTTCTGCTTTTCCAGCGCGATCACATGCTCGGCCAGATCGCGGGCGATGGCGAAGGCACCCTTGATCTTGTCGCTGTCCTTCTTCCAGTCGCGCCGCACCACGATCTTGTTGTCCTTGACCTTGGCCAGCCCGCGCTGGTCCTGAATGAACTGCACCAGCCCCTCGGGCGAGGCGAACTTGTCGTTGTGGAACTGGATCGTCGCGCCCTTCGGCCCGCCGTCGAGCTTGGCGATCCCGGCGCGTTTGCACATCGCCTTGATCCGCACCACCAGCAGCAGCGTGTTGACCTCCTTGGGCAGCTTGCCAAAACGGTCGATCAACTCCGCGGCGAACCCTTCGAGCTCGACCTTGGTGGTGAGCCCGCTGAGACGGCGATAGAGGCCGAGCCGCACGTCGAGATCGAGCACGTAATCCTCCGGGATCAGCACCGGCACGCCGAGGTTGATCTGCGGCGCCCATTGCTCGTCCGCTTCCGAAAGTCCTTCGAGCTCGCCCGCCTTGATCTTGGCAATCGCCTCTTCGAGCATCGACTGGTAAAGCTCGAAACCCACGTCGCGCATCTGCCCGGACTGCTCCTCGCCGAGCAGGTTGCCCGCCCCGCGAATGTCGAGATCCTGGCTGGCTAGGGTGAAACCCGCGCCCAGCGTATCGAGCGAGCCGAGCACCCGCAGGCGTTTCTGCGCCGTGTCGGTCAGCCGGGCACGCGGCTTGATCGTGAGGTAAGCATAGGCCCGCGTTTTCGAGCGCCCGACCCGGCCGCGGATCTGGTAGAGCTGCGCGAGGCCGAACATGTCGGCGCGGTGCACGATCATGGTGTTGGCGGTCGGAATGTCGAGACCGGATTCGACGATCGTCGTGGCCAGCAGGATGTCGAACTTGCCGTCATAGAAAGCGTTCATCCGATCATCGAGCTCGCCCGCCGCCATCTGCCCGTGGGCGACCACATAGGACAGCTCCGGCAGCTGCGCCTTCAGAAATTCCTCAATCTCCGGCAGATCGGAGAGCCGCGGCACGACGTAGAAGCTCTGCCCGCCGCGATAATGTTCGCGCAGCAGGGCCTCGCGGATCGTCACCGCGTCGAATTCGCTCACATAGGTTCGGATCGAGAGCCGGTCCACCGGCGGTGTGCCGATGATGCTGAGATCGCGCACGCCCGTCAGGCTGAGCTGCAGGGTCCTCGGGATCGGCGTGGCGGTCAGGGTCAGCACGTGGATATCGCTGCGCAGGGCCTTCAGCCGCTCCTTGTGAGTGACGCCGAAATGCTGTTCCTCGTCGATCACAAGCAGCCCGAGGTTGTTGAACCTGATGCCCTTTGCGAGCAACGCATGGGTGCCGATGACGATATCGACGGTGCCCTTGGCCATGCCGTCGCGGGTGGCGGCGGCCTCCTTGGCGGAGACGAAACGGCTGAGTTGGCGCACGTTGATCGGAAAGCCCCGGAAACGCTCGGCAAAGCTCTTGTAATGCTGGCGTGCCAGCAGCGTTGTCGGCGCGATCACCGCGACCTGCACGCCGGACATGGCGGCCACGAAGGCCGCGCGCATCGCCACTTCGGTCTTGCCGAAACCCACATCGCCGCAGACCAGGCGGTCCATCGGGTTGCCGGAGGTCAGATCGTCGATCACGTCGCCGATGGCGCGCAACTGGTCGTCGGTCTCGCTATAGGGGAACCGGGCGCTGAAGGCGTCCCACATGCCCGGCGGCGGATCGAGCACCGGCGCCTTGCGCAGCGCACGTTCGGCGGCGATGCGGATGAGCTTGTCCGCCATCTCGCGGATGCGTTCCTTGAGCTTGGCCTTCTTCGATTGCCAGGCACCGCCGCCGAGCTTGTCGAGCAGCCCTTCCTCATGGCCATAACGGCTGAGCAATTCGATATTCTCGACCGGCAGGTAAAGCTTGGCACTCTCGGCATATTCGAGCACGAGGCACTCATGGGCCGCGCCGAGTGCCGGGACCACCTCCATGCCATGATAGCGCCCGATGCCATGATCCACATGCACCACCAGATCGCCGGGGCTGAGGCTCTGCGCCTCGGTCAGAAAATTCTCGGCCCGCCGCTTGCGCTTCGGCGCACGGATCAACCGATCCCCCAAAACGTCTTGCTCGGACACAACAGTGATCCGAGCATCTCCCCCCTCCACGCCGTAGCCACCGACGCCGTAACCGCTCTCGCCACCGCCCCAGGGCGCCTCGAACCCGTGTTCCAGAGCCCAGACAGCCAGATGCAGCCCGCGCTTGCCGACCCGGGTGGCGTCCTTCACCGGGATCGCCTCGGCCAGCCCCTCATCCTCGATCAACCCGGTCAGCCGTTCGCGCGCGCCTTCGGAATAGCTCGCGATCAGCACCGGCCCCTGTTCGAGTTTCTCTTTAATATGCGCGGCCAAGGCACCGAAAAGGCTGATACTTTCCTGTTGACGCTCCGGCGCGAAATTGCGTCCGATCCGGGCTCGCGCATCGAGCACACCGGGCCCCGTGGGCTGCGGCAGAGGGTTGAACTGGATCACCCGGCGCGGCGCAAGTGCCGCGTCCCAGGCGCTGTCCGTGAGATAGAGCGCCTCGGGCGGCGCCGGTTTATAGACGCTGTCCATCTTCGAGCGGTTGGCCATGGCGATCTTGCGGGTCTCGTATTGATCCGCAATGCTCTCCCAGCGCGCCAGCCGCTGCGGGGTGATCTGATCGTCCAGCGTGATCGCAGCGCCGGGCAGGTAGTCGAACAGCGTTTCCAGCTTTTCATGGAAGAACGGCAGCCAATGCTCCGCGCCCTGATGCTTGCGCCCGGCGCTGATCGCCTCATAGAGCGGATCATCGGTACCGGCCGCGCCGAATTCGATCCGATAATTCTGCCGGAACCGGGTGATCGCCGCCTCGTCGAGGATCACTTCGCTGACCGGTGCAAGCTCGACCAGATCGAGTTTCTCGGTGGTGCGCTGGGTTGCCGGATCAAAACGCCGCGCGCCGTCGAGCACATCGCCGAACAGGTCGAGCCGCACCGGGCCGAGATCGCCGGGCGGATAGATGTCGATGATACCGCCCCGGATCGCGTAGTCGCCGGGTTCCATCACTGTCGGGCTTTGCGAAAAACCCATGCGAACGAGGAAGTTGCGCAGCGCAGTTTCATCTATCCGGCTGCCGACCCGGGCGCTGAAGGCGGCATCGCGCAGCACCTCGCGTGCCGGGATGCGCTGGGTGGCGGCATTGAGCGTGGTGAGCAGCACGAAACGCTCGGGCATCCCGTGCACCAGCGCCGCGAGCGTCGCCATGCGCCGGGCGGAGATGTCAGCATTGGGCGAGACGCGGTCATAGGGCAGGCAATCCCAGCCGGGGAAGACGACGACGGGCATGTCCGGTGCAAAGAAGCGCAGGGCTTCCTGCAACGCCGCCATGCGCTTGTCATCGCGCGCCACATGCAGCACCGGCGCGCCGGATTTCTCTACCTCGCCGAGGATTGCCTTGGCGTCATACCCTTCGGGAACGCCGGAAAGAATGATCTTGCTCTGCTCTGCCATGGCGCCTCAATTGGCCTTCGCCGCCGCGCTGTCAACCGCCGAGCGGGCCGATGGCCAGGTTTTGATACATGCCCCAGAGGGCGGTGACGAAGATCGAGACCATCCCGATGACCTGCACATAGAAACGGTGCCGCATCAATCGGCGGCGCAGATGCTCGCCGCGCGCATCCTCGCCGCGGATGCGCCGCGCGGTCGCGAGGCTGAGCAGCCCGACCAGCGACAGGGGGAAGCCGAGCAGCAGAACCGCCTGGGCGAATTCGATTTCATAGACGATCCCGAGCAGCGCCAGCGAGGTCAGGGCGAAACACCCCAGGGCGATCAGCCAGAGCCCCGACACCTCGGCGATGTAAAGCAGGCGATTGACATAGATCCGCACCAGATCTTCGAGATCGGCCTCGGCCTGTCCGCCTTGCTGGCGGGCGCGGACCACCATGTCATAGGGCACGCCGAGCACCCAATGGCTGGCCGTGGACCAGATCACCGCGAGCACGATCCAGAACCAGAGGTTCGAGAAGGACCGCATGTCGATCTGTTCAAAGAGGGTCTGGTACCAGTCCAAGGTCTACTCGTCATCGGGGCGGCTTTGCCAGTCATAGCCGGGGATTGCGGCAATTCCTACCCTTGAGACGGGCAAAAATACATGGCACTTCGGAGAGGCAGAATTTGAGGTATCTCCGCATGAACCCGCTCCAAGCACCCTTCCCCGCCACCCGCCTGCGCCGCACGCGGCAGAACCCGGCCATTCGCGCATTGGTACGGGAGAACGAGCTGCATGTCGGCGATCTCATCTGGCCGGTCTTCGTGCGCGAGGGCGAGAATGTCGAAGAGCCGGTGCCCTCGATGCCCGGCGTCCTGCGCCGCTCTGTCGATCGCATTGTCGAAGCCGCCCGCGAGGCTGCCGATCTCGGTATCAGGTCGATGTGCATCTTTCCCTATACCGGGATGGAGGCGCGGACCGAGGATTGTGCCGGGGCCTGGGATCCGAAGAACCCCGCCAACCGCGCCATCGCCGCAATCAAGCAGACCCTGCCCGACATGGTGGTGATGACCGACGTGGCGCTCGACACCTATAACATCAACGGCCATGACGGCTTTGTCGAGGATGGCAGGATCGTCAATGACCGCACCGTCGAGGCGCTGGTCAAGATGGCACTGTCGCAGGCCGAGGCCGGGGCCGATATCATCGGGCCATCGGACATGATGGACGGCCGCATCGGTGCAATCCGCAACGCGCTCGAGGCGGGCGGTCATCAGGACGTGATGATCCTCAGCTATGCAGCGAAATATGCCTCTGCCTATTACGGCCCGTTCCGCGACGCGGTCGGTGCTTCAGCGGCATTGAGCGGGGACAAGAAGACCTATCAGATGGATCCGGCCAATTCCGACGAGGCGTTGCGCCTTGTGGCGCGTGACCTCGCCGAGGGTGCCGACATGGTCATGGTCAAGCCGGGCCAGCCCTATCTCGACATCTGTCGACGGGTGAAGGATGCCTTCGGTGCCCCGACCTTCGCCTATCAGGTCTCCGGCGAATTCGCGATGATCAAGGCCGCCGCGCAGCAGGGCTGGATCGACGAGAAACGGGTAATGATGGAAAGCCTGCTCGGGTTCAAACGCGCCGGTTGCGACGGCGTGCTGAGCTATTTTGCCCTGGATGCGGCCAGATTGCTGCAGTCCTAGGGCGGCAAACTGCCCATTCAACCGCAAAGTCCATGACAAGACGCGGTTTTCTGCCTAAAGTCCGGTTCAAGTCGGGCAAACCGGCATCAGTCAATCATGGCAGGCAAATCCTATGAGCAAATCGAAACTGACCCGTCGCCTCTTTACCTTCGGCGCCCTCGGCGCCGCGGGACTGACGGCGGCCTGTGGCAATGGCGTCGGCGGTCGCGGCGGCGCGATGATCGACGCCCGCGTCGATGCCACCCTGGCGGAGATGTACCGTCTCTATCCCAATACCGAACAGCTTGCGGCCAAGGCCAATGGCGTGCTGGTGATGCCGCTCGTCACCGAAGCCGGGCTCGGCCTAGGCGGCGCCTATGGGCGCGGCGCGCTGCGGGTCAATGACGTGACAGTCGATTATTATTCGGTGACCAAGGCTTCCGGCGGGTTGCAGATCGGCGCGCAGCAATATGCCCATGTGCTGTTCTTCATGACCGAAGCGGCGCTGGGCGAGTTCCGCCGCTCGCCGGGCTGGGCGGCCGGGGCTGATCTGGAATATGTGATTTCCGACCGTGGCGACAGCGTCAATGCCGAGACCACCACGGTGCTGGCGCCGGTGCTCGCGGCCGTCTTCGGCCGCGCCGGGCTGCGGCTGGGGGCGACGTTGGAAGGCACCAAATATACCCGGATCATTCCCTAGCGGCGCAGAGCCCCGTTCCGGTCCGGTTTTTTCGCAAATTCCGGACCGGCAGCGGTTCAGAGCCCGTTCTTCACCCCAGCGCGCGCAGCCGCTTGATCAGGCTCGACGTGTCCCAGCGCCCGCCGCCGAGCTTCTGGACGTCCTTGTAGAACTGATCCACCAGCGCCGTGACCGGCAGGCTGGCGCCCGTGTCATTCGCCGTCGACAGGCAGATCCCGAGATCCTTGCGCATCCAGTCCACCGCGAATCCATGATCGAATTCATCCGCGAGCATGGTCTCGTGGCGATTGTCCATCTGCCAGGAACCGGCGGCGCCCTGGCTGATGACCTCGACCACGGCAGCCCCGTCGAGCCCCGCCTTCTCGGCGAAATGCAGCGCCTCGCTCAGACCCTGGACCAGCCCGGCAATGGCGATCTGGTTGCACATCTTGGTCATCTGCCCGGCGCCGCTCTCGCCGATCCGGCGGCAGATTTTCGCATAGGCCTCGATCACCGGCAGCGCCCGTTCATAGGCGCCCTGATCGCCACCGCACATAACCGAAAGATGACCATTCTCGGCCCCCGCCTGACCGCCCGAAACCGGTGCGTCGACAAAGCTGATCTGCGCTGCATCCGCCGCCTGATAGAGTTCCGCGGTGACCGCCGCCGAAACGGTCGTGTGATCGACGAAGATCGCCCCCGCGCCCATTCCGGCAAAGGCGCCCTGATCGCCGAGACAGACGGACCGCAGGTCGTCGTCATTGCCCACGCAGGCCATCACGAATTCGGCGCCCTCCGCCGCCTCCGCCGGAGTGCGCGCCATGTCGCCGCCATGCGCATCGACCCAGGCCTGGGCCTTCGCGGCGGTGCGGTTGTAGACGGTCACGTCGTGTCCGGCCTTCTGCAGATGCCCGGCCATCGGCGCGCCCATGACGCCAAGTCCCAGGAAGGCGAGCTTTGCCATGTGCTTTTCCTCATCAATCCGTTGCGCTATTGCATGGCAGCACACCTATCACCCCAGGCGCCTCGGTCAATCGGTGCCGCCATCCGGAGCAGCAAATGGCAGTGATCTTTCGATGGCTGATGCGGCTGGCCGCGTTCCTGATCGTGTTGAGCGTCGTTCTGGTCGCGCTGGTCTATTGGCTCGCTTCGCGATCGCTGCCGGAATACGATGACGACATCACCGTGCGCGGCCTGACCGCCCCGGTCGAGATCGTGCGCGACAATGCCAATGTGCCGCATATCTTCGGAGCGAGCGACGAGGACGTCTTCTTCGGCCTCGGTTTCGCCCATGCCCAGGACCGGATGTGGCAGATGATCATGCTGCGGCGCACCGCGCAGGGGCGGCTGTCCGAAGTCTTCGGCTCTGCCACGCTCAACATCGACAGGCTGCTGCGCCGCTTCGATCTCTATACGCTCTCCGTGCAATCGGTCGAGGCGCTCGACGATCAGACCCGCGCGGCACTTCAGGCCTATGCTGCCGGGATCAACGCGCGGCTGGCGCAGATCAATTCCGAAGCGCTCGGGCGCGGTGCGCCGGAGATGTTGCTGTTCAACGCCCCGATGGCGCCCTGGCGCCCGGCGGATTCGCTGGCCATCGTCAAGCTGATGGCGCTGCAGATGTCGGGCCATCTGGAAGCCGAGGTGATCCGGGCGCGGACCTCCCTCGCGCTTTCCGACGACGCGCGGCTCAAGGACATCCTGCCGGACTTTCCCGGCAGCGGCATCGCCGCCCTGCCCGAGTATGCGGCCCTCGTGCCCGGCGTGCCGCGCCATGCGGCCAATATCCCGCTCGATCCGCATCCGCTCTCGCCCTTCAAGCACATGGCCTTTGCCGGGGCGTCCAATGCCTGGGCGGCGGCGCCTTCGCGCTCGGCCTCGGGCGGGACGCTGCTGGCCAATGATCCGCATCTGGGCTTTTCCGCCCCGGCGATCTGGTATCTGGCGCGGCTCGAACTGGAGAGCGGCGGAGTGATCGGCGGTACCATTCCGGGCCTGCCGGTGATCCTCAGCGGACGCAGCGCGGCGCTCGGCTGGGGCGTGACCTCGGCCTATGTCGATGATCAGGACGTCTATATCGAAGAGCTCGACCCGGACGATCCCCAGCGCTACCGCACGCCGGAGGGTTTCAAGAAGTTCCGCAGCCGCGCCTCGATCATCAACGTCAAGGATGCCGATCCGGTCACCCTCACCCTGCGCTGGACCGAGAACGGCCCGGTGATGCCGGGCAGCCATTACAATCTCGCCGCGATCACCCCGCCGGGCCATGTTGCCTCGGTGAACTGGACCATGCTGACCGGCAGGGATCGCTCCTTGGCCGCCGCCATGGGGGTGATGCGGGCGCAGAACGTGCAGGAGGCGCTGGCCGCCGCCGAAGGCTATGTCGCCCCGGCGCAGAATCTGACGCTGGTCGATCGCGAGACCATCGCGATGAAGACCATCGGCGACATGCCCCGACGCGACGCCGCGCATCAAAGCCAGGGCCGCCTGCCGAGTTTCGGCTGGGTCGCGGCGAACCGCTGGCAGGGGATACTGCCCTATGAGGCCAACCCGGAATTCATCGCGCCGAGCGGCGGCATCCTCGGCAATACCAACAACAAGATCGTTGATCGCCCCTTTCCCGACCATGTCTCCTTCCTCTGGGGCGATACCCAGCGGATCCAGCGCTGGAAACGGCTGATGCAGTCGCGCCAGGTCCATACCCGCGACAGCTTCATCGAGGCGCAGCTCGACACGGTGAGCCCCACGGCGCGCGCCCTGCTGCCGCTGATCGGCGCCGAATTGTGGTTCACCGGCGAGGCCGCGCCCGACGGCACGCCGGAACGCCAGCGCCAGCGCGCCCTGGATCTGCTGGCGGGCTGGTCCGGCGAGATGAACGAGCATCTGCCTGAACCGCTGATCTATGCGGCCTGGCTGCGCGCCTTGCAGGACCGGCTGATCCGCGACGAACTCGGGCTGCTGGCGGAGGAATTCGACCATGTCGAGCCCCTGTTCATCGAGCGGGTGTTCCGCAATATCGACGGCGCCGCGGCCTGGTGCGACGTGCGCCAGTCGGCGCCGGTGGAGAGTTGCTCGGACATGGCGCGGCTGGCGCTGGACGATGCGCTGATCTGGATCAACGAGACCTGGGGGGACCAGCTGGAAAGCCTGCGCTGGGGAGATGCGCATCAGGCGACCCATGATCATCAGGCGCTCGGCGGCGTGCCGGTGCTGCGCCATTTCGTCAACATAAGGCAATCAACCTCTGGCGGGGACAATACGCTGCTGCGCGGACGCACGAAGGGCAGCGGGCCTGACCCCTTCTTCAACGTGCATGGTGCCGGCTATCGCGGTGTCTATGATTTCGCCGATCCGGATTCCTCGGTCTTCATCACCTCGACCGGGCAATCGGGCCATCCGCTGTCGCGCCATTACGACGATCTGGCGCAGCTCTGGCGCCGCGGCGAATATATCCCGATGTCACTCGATGCCGGGCTCGCCCGCGCCGCCGCCGTCGGCATCACCCGGCTTTACCCGGCGGACAAGACCCGATGAACAAGGTGATCCTGTTCAACAAGCCCTTCGGCGTGCTGTCGCAATTCACCGACAAGGGCAGCGCCGACAGCCCACGCCCGACGCTTTCGGCCTTCATCGACGCACCGGGTTTCTACCCGGCCGGGCGACTCGATCGGGACAGCGAGGGGCTGTTGGTCCTGACCGACAATGGCGCGCTGCAGGCCCGCATCGCCAATCCGCGCCAAAAGATGCCGAAGACCTATCTGGTGCAGGTCGAGGGGCGACCTGACGCCGACGCGCTAGAGGCGCTGCGCCGTGGCGTCACCTTGAAGGACGGGCCGACCCGTCCGGCCGACGTGCGTCAGATCGATGCCCCCGATGATCTCTGGCCACGCGATCCGCCGGTGCGGTTTCGCAAATCGGTGCCGGATGCCTGGCTCGAGATCGTGCTGCGCGAGGGACGCAACCGTCAGGTGCGCCGCATGACCGCCCATGTCGGGCTGCCGACCCTGCGGCTCATCCGCACGGCGATCGGCCCCTGGCGGCTCAACCAGCTCCGCCCAGGCGCCTGGCGTTTCGCGGCTGAAAGCGGACCCTGAGGTACAGCGCTCACGCCCAAAGCCGCGTCAGCCAGACACCGCCCGTGGCCGAAACCGCCGTCAGCGCGATGCCCCAGCTCAGATCCGTGGCGACCATGGCGGGATGCCAATCCTTCAGCGTGGCAAGATTGGTGAATTCATAGGTCCCATACCCTAGCGCCCCGATCAGCGCCGCGTTGCCCAGCACCCAGAGCAGGCTGCGCTCGTGGCTCAGCGCGGGCCAGGACACGAAATAAAGCAACACCCCGACGTAGAAGGCATAGAAGACGATCACGGGAAGGAGGCGGAAACTGTCCAGCAGCAACGCCGACACGTGACGCTCGAACACCGGCTTGATGAGATAGCTCAGGCCGAGGAAATCGAGGCCGATGAACAGCGCGAAAGTGATCACGTAGAGGATGACGAGGGTCATGGGGCAGGCTCCGCTCGGTTGGGCTACCCCTCGATATGCGCCGCCCCGATGCAAAGGCGAATCTTCTTTCGCCGGGACGGTCATCCGGCCCTCGGCCGTCGCTGCTGACAGGAAACTCCCTCTCGGCTAAGCTCGGGCCATTGAACAGAGCCTTTTTCGGGGAATCGATATGATCCGCCATCTGATTTTCGCGCTCTTTTTCGGCGTGCAGACTGCCGCCGCTGATGTCTGGACCTTCGAGACCCCGTCGGAAAATATCCAGTGCAGCGTTGGCGAGGGGCGGGACGGCTCCGACATCACCTGCACGATCATCGAGCGGAACGGCCCGCCTGCGCTGCCACGCCCGGCAGGCTGTCAGCAGGATTGGGGCCATGTGTTCTCGATGTACCACCGTGGCCCGGTGCAGATGATCTGCTCACCGCTCGACCGCAACCGCGACGGGTTTGACCGGGCTGAATACGGGATCACCGGGCAGTTTGGCGGGTTTACCTGCCATTCCTCGCGCAAGGGGCTGGACTGCCGCAACCTTGATGGTCACGGCTTTTTCTTGTCGCGGGCACGACAGCAGGTGATCTGAGGCGCGCAAGGCGCGATCAGAGCCGGTGGTAGAGCGCCTCCTGATGCGCGGACCAGCGCACCTTGAGCGCGAAGCCCTCGTCGGTCTGCCGCTCCTCCTCGACCACGTCCTGCTCGAAGAGCCAGGCACGCTTGCGCCCTTCCGCGAAGCCGAGCTGCAATTCGCTCTCGCGCATCGCGCCCTGCAGCGCCAGCGCGATGTTCTCCATCAGCTGATCGAGCCCCTCGCCATCGACGGCCGAGATCGCCAGCACGTTCTCGTCACGCGCCGCACGGGCACGCAGCGCCTCGGCCGCCTCCGGTGCCAGCAGGTCGAGCTTGTTCCAGATCTCGAACGTACGGGTGTCCTCTGCGACTCCGAGCGAGCTCAGGATGTCGCGCACGTCGCGGGCCTGTTCCTCGGTCTCGGCATGGGAGATGTCGCGCACATGGCAGATGATGTCAGCGGCCAGCACTTCTTCGAGCGTGGCGCGGAAGGCGGCGACCAGTTCGGTCGGCAGATCGGAGATGAAACCCACCGTATCGCTGAGGATGATCTCCGGCCCGTCCGGCAGCACGAGGCTGCGCATCGTCGGATCGAGCGTGGCGAAGAGCATGTCCTTTGCCATCACCTCGGCACCGGTCAACCGATTGAACAGCGTGGATTTTCCGGCATTGGTATAGCCGACCAGCGCAACGATCGGATAGGGGATCTTGGCGCGGGCGGCCCGGTGCAGGGCGCGGGTCTTGACGACCTTGTCGAGCTGGCGGCGCAGCCGGACGAGCTGGTCGTCGATGGCGCGCCGGTCGGCCTCGATCTGGGTCTCGCCGGGACCGCCGATGAAACCGAGCCCGCCGCGCTGCCGCTCAAGGTGGGTCCAGGCCCGCACCAGCCGCGTGCGCTGGTAATTGAGCGCCGCCATCTCGACCTGCAGCACGCCCTCGCGGGTCGCGGCACGGTCGCTGAAAATCTCGAGGATCAACCCGGTCCGGTCGAGCAGTTTGACGCCCCAGGCCTTCTCGAGATTGCGCTGCTGCACCGGGCTGACCGGCCCGTCCACCAGCACCAGCTCGACCTCGGCCGCCTCCATGCGGTCATGCAATTCCTTGATCTTGCCGGAGCCGAACAACATGCCCGCGCTGACACTGCGCAGCGGCACGACTTCGGAACCCACGACCTCGATCTGCGGCAAGGCGCGGGCCAGCGCCACCGCCTCGGCCAGTGCCGGTTCGGGAGCGCGACGGTCCTGATCGGATTTGATTTCGGGATGCAGGACCCAGGCGCGGGTGACGCCGGGGCCGTCGGATTCGTCGATCTGAAAGGTTGCGCGGCTCAAGAAGCGTCTTCGCCCTCATAAAGGGAGATCGGCTGGCTCGGCATGATCGTCGAGATCGCGTGTTTGTAGACCAGCTGCGACTGGCCGTCGCGGCGCAAGAGCACGCAGAAATTGTCGAACCAGGTGATGACACCCTGCAATTTGACGCCGTTGATCAGAAAGATGGTGACCGGGACCTTGGTTTTGCGCACATGGTTCAGGAACGCATCCTGCAGGTTCTGTCTGTCAGACGCCATATATGTTGTCTCGCCTTTGTTCTTGTCGGGATCCGCGGACCGGGTCTCCGTTCGCATCAGTATGAAGCGGCGGGCTGCGACATTCTAGCCTAAATATCGGCGCGCCCTGCGCGAAACCCGACAATCCGTGTCACGCGCGCCACAGGTCCGGGGTCAGCAGCGCGATGATCGCCAGGGTCTCGAGCCGCCCGATCACCATCGCGGCACAGAGCACGCCCTTGGCGGCGACCCCCAGCTCGATCAACCGGATCGGGGAATCGGCGCCGAATTCGATCAGCGGCCCGGTTGTCGACAGGCTTGCCACCGACATCACCAGCGCCTGGTCGAAACGCACGCCGAGCCCGGTGAGCAGCAGCGTCACCCCGGCCAGCGACAGGGCAAAGAGCATGAAGAAGATCCAGGCGATGAAGGCGCCATTGCTTTGCAGGCGCCGTCCGCTCACCCCGGCACCGCTGACCGAATGGGGATGGACCAGCTGTTCCATCTCGCGCACGCCGTTCTGATAGAGCGCGAAGACCCGCAGCAGCTTGACCCCGCCGGCCGTGGTCGCGACGCCGCCGCCGATCAGCGCCAGCCCCATCAGGATCAGCCCGGGCGTCGCCAGCCCGGACCAGCTGCGCGCCTCGGCCCAATGTTCGGAAACGAAACCGGTGGTGGTCAGGAAGGACATCACGGTAAAAAGCGCACCCCAGAAGGCCAGCGCCGCCTCGCGCAGCTGTTCCTCGGCGGAAATGTCGAGCGCGCCGAGCCAATGCCGTGCGAAGAGGATCAACGGCACACCGAGCACCACGGCGACGCCGATGCGGAATTCCGGATCGGTCAGCAGCCCGCCCTGGGTGGCGGTGACGGTGTCCTTGGAAAAGGTCAGCCGCGACAGGGCGAAGAACATGAACAGCATCATCACCGCCTCCCCGGCGATGCCGGTTTCGGCCCCCTGCACCCCGCCGACCGGCGAGATCCCCGAGGTTGCCATTACCGACATCGCATGACAAAGCGCCACCAGCGAGCGGTCGCCCCCGGCCAGCAGCATCAGCCACAGGGACAGCGTCAACCCGAGGTAGATCGGCACCAGGGTGCGGATGCTGCGCATCAGGCGCTGGCGCGGGCTGACCGGACTGGAACGGGTGCCGCCGCTCGGATCGCGCCGCCCCGGTTCGGCCTGCGAGGTGACCTCGAACCCGCCCAGATGCAACGGCGCGAGAATTGCCGAGGCGGCGATCCACATCACCAGCCCGCCCATCCAGCCGACCTGGGCGCGCCACAGATGCAGCGTGTCGCTGAGCCGTCCGGGGTCGGCGAACATGCTGGCACCGGTGGTGGTGAAGGCGCTGACCATCTCGAAATAGGCGTTGACAAAATGTGTCGTCGGCAGCGCCTCAACGAAGGGCAGCGCCAGCAGCAGCGGCAGGAAGACGAAGGCCGAGAACAGCGACATCAGCGGACCGAGCGCGCCGTGACGCGGGGCGCGTCCGGCATGGGCGACGGCGATCAGCAGAAAGGTGACGGTCCCGAGCAGCCCGGAATAGAGAAAGGCACGCGCGGCCTCGTGGTCACGTACAACAAGCCCATAGACCGCCGGCAGCAGCATCGAGGCGGAGACCGCGCCGAAGAGCAGCAGGAACAGCGGCAGCTGCAGCAGTTCCCTGCCCATGTGGCTCTGACGTTTCACCGCTGCAGATCCCTTCGCCATCAGAAAAAGTCGATCGAGACCTGCATCAGCTTCTCGACCTGGGGCACGTCCTCGGCCAGCGCGAAAAGGGCGATCAGGTCGCCCTCGTCGATGCGGGTGTCGCCCATCGGGCGGATCACCTTGCCCTCCTTGCGGATCATCCCGACCAGCACCCCTTCGGGGAAATCGATGTCCGAGACTTTCTTGCCGGCGATCGGCGAGGTGGAGAGCACCTCGGCCTCGATCACCTCGGCTTCGGCATCGCCGATCGAATAGACCGCGCGCACCCGGCCGTGGCGGATGTGGCGCAGGATCGAGCTCACCGTGGTGGCCCGCGGATTGATATAGGCGTCGATCCCCAGCGGGGTCATCAACGGCACCAAGGTCGGGTCATTGATCAGGGCGATCACATAGGGGCAGCCCTCGGCCTTGGCGCGCACGCAGGCCAGCATGTTGGTCTTGTCGTCATCGGTCACCGCCAGCATCGCATCGGCGCGGCTGATCCCGGCCTCGGCTAGCAATGCCGCGTCGAGCCCGTCGCCGTTGAGCACGATGGTGCGTTCCAGCGCCTCGGCGGCGCGTTCGGCGGAGGCCCGGCTGCGTTCGATCATCTTGGTGCGCATCCGGTGTGGCCCGGCTTCCAGATGCTGCGCCACGGTAAGGCCGACATTGCCGCCGCCGACCAGCACGACGCGCTCCTGCTTGGTGGTGGTCTTGCCGAAGATCTCCATGGTGCGGGCAATGTCGTCGCGATGGCTGAAGACATAGCAGGCATCGCCGACGAAGAGCTGGTCCTTGGCCTCCGGCGCGAAAAGCGTCCCGTCCCGGCGCACGCCCACGACCACGGCGCGCAGGGTCGAGAAAAGATCGGTGAGCTGGCGCAGCGGCGTGTTGACGACCGGGCAATCGGCGTCGAGCGTGATGCCGAGCAGCTGTGCCTGGCCCTCCATGAAGACCTCGGTGTCGAAGGCCGCCGGGGCCGAAAGCCGCTGCAGCGCGGCGGCGGCGACCTCCTTCTCGGGGCTGATCACCACGTCGATGGGCATGTGATCGCGCCGATAGAGATCGGAATAGATCGCGTCGAGATAGGATTGTGAGCGCAGCCGGGCGATCTTGCGGTTGATGCCGAAGACAGAATGGGCGACCTGGCAGGTCACCATGTTGACCTCATCCGAATGGGTGGCGGCGATGATCATTTCCGCATCGCGCGCGCCTGCCCGGTCGAGCACGTCCGGGTAGCTGGCGAAACCGGCGATGCCCTGAACGTCGAGCGTATCGGTGGCGCGACGTACCAGGTCGGGATCGCTGTCCACAACGGTCACGTCGTTGCGCTCTCCGCTGAGATGGCGGGCAATCTGCCAGCCGACCTGTCCCGCGCCGCAAATGATCACCTTCATGAAAAGCGCACCCTCGTCCCACAGCCATGACGATCCGCGCATGTCTCGTCCCGGCCGGGCCGCGCAGACCAGAGAGTGGCATGACAGATGGCTCGGCAGGGGTCAATTCAATTCAATTGTCTCGCGGTGACGGCTGGGGCAAGATCGGGGGATGATCAGATTGTCCCTCTCCCTGTTCTTTGCGGCTCTGCTGGTATCCGCCTGTGCGCCGCTCAACACCTATTACCGTCCCGGCGTGCCCGTCGGCACGCTCAACCGCGACACGCTCGCCTGCGAGGTTCAGGCGCTGCGCGACGTGCCGGTGGCCACGCGTATCCGTCGGCTGCCGCCGGAATTCGTGCCCTCCCGGCGGATCTGCAACAGTGCCGGGGATTGCCGCATAAGGCGCGGTTATTACCTGCCCGGGGAGATCATCAGCTATGATGCCAATGAAGGGCTGCGCGACCGGGTCGAGACCCAATGCATGGCCGATCAGGGCTATGCTCCGGTCAGCATTCCGCGTTGCCCGGCGGGCATTGCCCGCGCCGCCCCGGCGGGCGCGACCCGCGTGCTGCCCGTCCTCGTTCCTGAGTCCTGCGTCATCCGCAACCGCGACGGGTCTTTCCAGATCGTCACGCGCGGGTGATGTCCCGACAGCGCCTGTCGCGCGCGGTGCCGATGCGGGAGTGAGGGGCCGGCCCCTCACGCTCCCCGGAGTATTTCCGGCATAAAGAGGCGCCAGCGCTTCATTCGGCGGCGTCGAGCTCCTCGTCCACATGGGCGACGCGCACGCCGGCCTTTGCGGAGGTCACCACGCCGAGGGATTTCAGCTTGCGGTGCAGCGCCGAGCGTTCCATGCCGACGAAGCTGGCGGTGCGGCTGATATTACCGCCGAAGCGGTTGATCTGGGTCAGCAGGTATTCGCGCTCGAATGCTTCGCGGGCCTCGCGCAGCGGCAGGGTGGCCAGGGTTCCGGAGAGCACCACGCGGCCGTCATCCTTGCTGTGATCCTCCTCGCCGGGCAATTCCCGCGCCTCGATCGGGCCGGTGCCGTCGCCGAGGATCAGTACCCGTTCGACCAGGTTCTTCAGCTGGCGCACGTTGCCGGGCCAGATCATGGTCTGCATCAGCGCCACCGCGTCGTCGCTCAAGGCGCGCTGCGGCAGGCCCTGGGAGCTGTTGAACTCGGTGATGAAATGCTGGGCGAGCAGCGGGATGTCCTCGCGACGGTCTTCGAGCGAGGGAACCGCGATCGGCACGACGTTGAGCCGGTGGTACAATTCCTGACGGAACTGCCCGGCTCGGATCGCGGCGTCGAGATCCTTGCTGGTGCTGGAGATCACCCGCAGATCGACGCGCACCTTGTCATTGCCCCCGGCGCGGGTGAATTGCTGATCCACCAGCACCCGCAGGATCTTGGACTGGGTGCCGGGCGGCATGTCGGCGACCTCGTCGAAATAGATCACCCCGCCATGCGCCTGTTCGAGCAGGCCGGGCTCGACGCCGCGATCGGCACCTTCCCGGCCGAACAGCACCTCTTCCATGCGTTCGGGCGAGACCCCGGCGCAGTTGACCGTCACGAAGGGCGCCGAGGCGCGGGCCGAATGGGCATGGATATAGCGCGCCGCCACCTCCTTGCCCGCCCCGGCGGGACCGGTTAGCATCACCCGGCCGTTCGATTTGGTCACCTTGTCGAGCTGGCCGATCATGGTGCGATAGGCAGCGGAGGCGCCGATCATTTCGGCGGAGCTGACGTCGCGGCGTTTCAGATTCTGGTTCTCGCGGCGCAGCCGTGCCGTCTCCATGGCGCGGCGGATCACCACCAGAAGCTGGTCGATGTTGAAGGGTTTCTCGATGAAGTCATAGGCCCCCTGCTTGATCGCCGCGACTGCGATCTCGATATTGCCGTGGCCCGAGATGATCACCACGGGGATGTCCGGATTGTCGCGTTTCACCGTCTTGAGAATGTCGATCCCGTCCATCCGGCTGTCCTTGAGCCAGATGTCGAGGATCATCAGCGCCGGGGGTTCGACGTTGATCGCCTGGACCGTCTCGTCGGAATTGGCCGCCAGCCGTGTCGCAAAGCCTTCGTCCTCCAGAATATCCGAAATCAATTCGCGGATGTCGCGCTCGTCGTCCACAATAAGAATGTCACTCATCTACTCTCTCCACTGGCTTTGCTTGTGAATGTTGGGCCAGCGGCAGCGTGATCACCGCCATGGCGCCATAAGGGGTAAGCCCGCTCTGCGCGGGCGCGTTGTCGAGGCTGAGGCCACCGCCATGTTCCTCGATGATCTTCTTGACGATCGGCAGGCCGAGCCCGGTGCCCTCGCTGCGGGTCGTCACATAGGGTTCGAACAGGCGCGAACGGTCCTCCGGCAGGCCGATGCCGTTGTCGGTAATGACGAGCTCGGCATTGTCGCCCTGCGTCCGGAGCGTCACCCTGATGCTCGCGCGGAAGTCCTCGTCGCCCTCGCGCAGCCGCGTCTCGATCGCCTCGCCGGCATTCTTGATCAGGTTGGTCACCGCCTGGTGGATCATCGTCGCGTCGATCTGTGCGAGCAGCGGCGCATCGGGCAGATCGGCGGTGATCTGCACGCCCGGCTGTCCCGCCTGCTGGAGCAGCACCGCGTCACGCACCAGCTCTGCGAGGTTTTCCGGCCGGGTCACCGGTTCCGGCATCCGGGCGAATTTCGAAAATTCATCGACGATGCGGCGCAGGTCGTTGGTCTGGCGGATGATCACGCCGGTCATCTGCTGCAGCTTCTCGCCGTCCTCGCCGAGCTTGCGGGAAAACTTGCGCTGGATGCGTTCGGCGCTGAGCTGGATCGGGGTCAGCGGGTTCTTGATCTCATGGGCGATGCGGCGCGCCACGTCGCCCCAGGCCGCCATGCGCTGGGCGCTGACCAGATCGGTCACGTCGTCAAAGGCCACCACATAGCCTTCCAGCTTTCCCGAGTCCGAGCGCCGCGTCGCCATGCGCACCAGCAGGTTTTCGAGCTTGCCCTGGCGCGAGACCTTGACCTCGCCCTGCGCCACCTCGCCCGGCCCCTGCACCATGGTCTCGAAGAGCGGGCCGAATTCCGGCACCGCGACATTGAGCGGCATGGTGTTCTGCTCCTCGTCCCAGTCGAGCAGCCGCATCGCCGAGCGATTGACGAAGGCCACGCGTCCTTCCGCGTCGAGCCCGACAACCCCGGAGGTGACCGAGCTCAGCACGGAATCAAACAACCGGCGGCGGCGTTCGATCTGGCGGGTGTTGTCGAGCAATGTCTCGCGCTGGCCGTTGAGCTGGCGGGTCATCTGGTTGAAATAGCGCCCGAGCATGGCGATCTCGTCATCGCCCTCTTCCTCGGGCACCTGCACGCCGAGATCCCCCGCGCCGACCTGCTGGGCCGCGCCGGTGAGCCGCCCGACCGGGCCGGAAAGCCGTTCGGCGAACCACAGGCCGAGCCAGACCGCGGCGAGGATCAGGATCACCGCGAAAGCCAGATAGAGCAGGCCGAATTCGAAGAGCAGACGGCCGCGTTCGGATTCGAGCTGTTGGTACAGCCGCACCGTCTCGCGCGTGTCATCGAGCAGAGAGAGGATTTCGCCATCCACATCGCGGCTGACATAGAGATAGCGGTCGACATAGGAATCAAGCCGCACCAGCGCACGGAACTCGTTGTTGGGCCAATCCTCGATCACCGTGACCTGCTCGCTTTTGGCGGCCTCGACCTTCGCCTCCGGCGGCGGGTCGAAATAGAACAGATAGGAGCGGTCGCCCCGGGCGCGGATCTGGCCGGTGCCATCGATCATGAAAGCCTCGCGCAGCCCGCGCTGGATCTGGCGCTGGCCCTCGCCGAGCAGCTCGCTGTCGCTGAGGCCGATGCCCTGGCGGCGGGCCGTGTCGATGCTGCGCGCCAGCGCCAGCGCGTCCTCCTCCAGATCCTCGCGCTGCTCCGTCTCATAGGCCTGCGCGGCGGCCAGCGAATTGCCGACCACGCTGCGCACCCGGTCCGAAAACCAGCCCTCAAGCCCGACATTGATGGTCAGCACCGCGAAGACCGCGACCGACACGGTCGGGATCAGCGCCATCAGCGCGAAGACGCCGGTGAGCCGCAGGTGCAGCCGCGACCCGGCCGATTTGGCGCGCCGCGCCGCGACCAGCCGCGCCACCTGGCTCAGCACCAGCGCCGCGACGCCGAGCACATAGACGAGATCGGTCAACAGGATCAGCCGCAGACCGAGCGTGTCCGCCCCCTGCCCCAGCGGCCCGAGCACCAGATAGGTGGCCAGCGCCAGCAGCGGCCCCATGACCACGAGCCCGAAGGTCGCCACATTGCGCAGCCGACGCAGGCGCCGCAGACGACCGAGTTTGATTAACGCTGTACTGCGTGACCGGGTTGCCACCCGCTGCCCTCACCGATGATGCGATGCATTGCTGCATCAACCGCCATATTATGTGGTCCTGAACGGGCATGACGCCCGATGGCCACGGTTATGTGGCGGTTTTACATCATTTTCCGACCGCGTGTCACCTCTATATCGAGCTCGGTGATCTTCTTGCGCAAAGTATTGCGGTTGATGCCGAGCAATTCGGCACATTTCGCCTGATTGCCGAAGGTCTTTTCCAGCCCGATCTCGATCAGCGGCGTCTCGACCTCGCGCAGGATGCGCGCGTAAAGACCGGGCGGCGGCAGCTCGGCACCGTGCAGATCGAAATAGCGGCGCAGGTGACGCGCCACCGAGGCGCCGAGACGGTCATCCTCGTCACCGCTTTCGCGCGGTGCGGCGGCGGTTTGCATGCCGAGCACCTGTTCGGCCTCCGCCGCGCTGATCTCGCTGTCGCGGCTGGTCAGGGCGAGCTGCGCGATCGCATGTTCAAGCTGGCGCACATTGCCGGGCCAGGGGTGGCGGGCGAAGACCTGTTCGGCCGCCCGCGACAGCCGCTGCGGCCCCGGCGCGTTGCTTTCGTTGCCCTGCAGGAAATGCGCCGCCAGCAGCGGGATATCCTCCACCCGTTCGCGCAGGGCGGGCACGTCGAGTGTCGCCCCCGACAGCCGGTAGAAGAGATCGCTGCGCAGCCGACCCTCCTGTAACGCGGCGGCGAGATCGGCCTGGCTGGTGGCGAGGAAACGCGGCGGCGCTTCGCCCGGTGCGTCGATCATGCGCAGCAATTCGGCCTGCGCCGCCGGTACGATGTCGCCGATCTCCTCGATCAGCAGGCTGCCGCCGCGGGCCCGTGCCAGAAGCGGTTCACCGCAGCCCGGCTCCTGCAGGTCACCGGCGCTCAGCGTCACGAAAGGCGCTGCACGGCGGTCGGAGAAATCGTGGATCAGCCGCGCGATGAGGGTCTTGCCGGTGCCGGATTCGCCGCGGATCAACACCGGCAGATCGGACCGGACGAGCCGGGCAACGAGATCGTAGAGCCGCTGCATCACCGGCGTGCGCCCGAGCAGCGGCAGGTCCTGATCCGCGCCATCGACCGGCGCCACACGGACGACCGACCCCGCGCCGCGATGTTCCAGCGCGCGGGCGGTGCGCTTCATCAGGTCCGGCAGGTCGAAGGGCTTGGGCAGATAATCGAAGGCCTTGGCCTCGCTCGCCTTGATCGCCGTCATGATCGTGTTCTGCGCCGAAATCACGATCACCGGCAACTCCGGCCGGTCGGCGGCGATCTTGGGCAGCATTTCAAGCCCGTTGCCATCGGGCATTGCCACATCGGAGATCACCACATCGCCCATCCCCTCGCCGACCCAGCGCATCAGCGTTGTCAGGCTCGACGTGGCATGAACCTTGCAGCCCGCCCGGGTCAGCGCCTGGGTCAGCACCGTGCGGATCGTGCGATCGTCATCTGCAACCAGAACCGTGCCGTCCATGATCAATCCTCCCCTGTGCCGCCGGCGCCCTGCGGCGCGCGGGGCAGTGAAATGCGAAACACCGTGTGGCCGGGCTGCGAGGCGACCGAGATCCAGCCGCCATGTTCCGAGACGATCTTGCTGACCAGCGCCAGCCCCAGACCGGTGCCGTTTTCGCGCCCCGACACAAAAGGATCGAAGAGCGCGTCGCGGATCGCCTCGGGCAGGCCCGGCCCGTCATCCACCACCTCGATCTGCAACGGCAATGGCGGGCCGATGCCGTCGGCGCGGCGCAGCCTGAAACCATGTTCGAAATAGCTGCGCAGACGGATCGTCCCGCCCTCCGGTCCGGCCGCCTCCGCGGCATTCTTCAGCAGGTTCAGCACCACCTGAAGCAGCTGGTCCTTGTCGCCGAGCGCGGGCGGCAGCGAGGGGTCGTAATCCTGCTCGATCCGCATCCGCGCGCCGAAGCCGAGCCGCGCGGAATGGCGCGCCCGGTCGAGTATGTCATGCAGGTTGACCGGCGCGAACTCGGGCGGGCCGGGATTGCCGAATTGCTCGACCCGTTCCAGCAGCTTCACGATGCGCCGCGATTCCGCGACGATGAGGCCGGTCAGCTCCTGATCCTCGGGGCCGAGCCCCATGCCCAGCAACTGCGCCGCCCCGGTGATCCCCGCGAGCGGGTTCTTGATCTCATGCGCCAGCATCTCGGCCATGCCGATCGCCGAGCGCGCTGCCGCCTTCACCGAGATATTCTCGCCCAGACGTCCGGCGAGATCGCGCGGCGTGATCACCATGATCATCCGCGCCTCGCCCCCGGCAAGCGGCGCCACCTGCAGCGCGCAGCGCAACGCCGGTTGGGCGAGGCGCGCGATATCGAGATCGTTGACGATGAGCGGCGCGCCGCTCTCGCGCGCCCGGGCCAGAGCGAGGGCGAGCGGCGTCTCCGTCAGGATCACCTGCCAGATGCCGCGGCCGAGGATGCTGCGCGCCGAGGCGTTGAGGAAATCCTCCGCCGCCGGGTTGATCTCCTCGATACGATCCTCGGGGTCGAGGATCAGCGCAGGCACCGGCAACGAGGCCCAGATCGCGGCCTCGCGGCTCACGCCGCCACCGCCGCATCGATTCCCGACATCGCCTCGCCCATCAGCCGCAGGACACCGCCCGGAGATTTCTCGGTCAGCAGCGCGCGGCGCAGATTCGCAGGGGTGGCGCAGCGGTCCATGTACCAGCCCAGATGCTTGCGCGCCACGCGCGGGCCCAGATCGGTACCGTAAAACCGCAGGATCTCTTGATAATGCGCGGCCACCATATCGGCGAAGGCTGCGCCCTCAGGGATCTTCGGCGCGGCCTGGCCATAAAGCTCATGGGCGATCTGCGCCAGCAGCCAGGGCCGCCCCTGCGCCCCGCGCCCGACCATCACCCCATCCGCCCCCGATTGCGCCATCGCCCGGCGCGCGCAGGCGGGACCGAGGATATCGCCATTGGCGATCACCGGAATATCGACCGCTTCCTTGACCGCGCGGATCGCGGCCCAATCGGCGCGGCCCTTGTAGAACTGACACCGGGTGCGGCCATGAATGGTGATCATCACCACCCCGGCCGCCTCGGCGCGGCGCGCGATCTGCGGCGCGTTGAGGTTGCTGTCATCCCAGCCGAGCCGGGTCTTCAGCGTGACCGGCACATCGACCGCCCCCACCACCGCTTCGATCAGCCGCAGGGCATGATCCGGGTCGCGCATCAACGCCGAGCCGGAGTAACCTTGGGTCACCTTCTTCGCCGGGCAGCCCATGTTGATGTCGATGATCCGCGCGCCCTGCGCGGCGACCATCCGTGCCGCCTCCGCCATCGGCGCCGCTTCGCGTCCGGCCAGCTGCACCGCGCTGCCCTGCACGCCGAGGCCGAGCTCCGCCTTCTCCCGCGTGCCGGGCCGGGCGCAGAGCAATTCCTGGCTCGCCACCATCTCCGACACGACCAGGCCGGCACCGAAGGAGGCCACCAGATTGCGGTAGGGCAGATCGGTGATCCCGGCCATCGGCGCGAGAAAGACCGGCGGATCGAGATCCAGCGGCAGGGCGGCGGCGCTCACGTGCTTATTCCTTGTGCAATTCCCCTTTCGTTTAGCGCCTCGCGCGTTCCGGCTCAATGAATGAAAGCCCGATCCGCCGCGCTGCCGGAAGGTCACCGCTCAAAAAACAGGCAGTTCTGCGCCGATTGCACCCGATCCCGGCATTGCATAGACAGGGCCACAAATCACTTCCCATTCCGCAAAGGACATCGCCGATGCGCATCGCCGCCCTGATCGTCGCCGCCGGACGTGGCACCCGGGCGGGCGGAGAGATCGCCAAGCAATGGCAAAAGCTCGCCGGGGCCCGGGTCATCGACCATACGCTTGCCGCCTTCTCCACCCATCCGCAGGTGGCGCGGATCGTGCTGGTGCTGCATCCTGACGAGATGCACCGCGCCGCCGCCTTCGAGGCGCAGGGGGTCATCGTGGTGCCGGGCGGCAGGGAGCGCGCGGATTCGGTGCGTTTGGGTCTGCGCGCCTGCGGCGATGCCAGCCATGTGTTGATCCACGACGCCGCCCGGCCCTGCGTTTCTGCGCCGGTAATCGACGCGGTGATCGCGGCGCTCAAGACCTCGCCCGCCGCCGCCCCCGGCCTGCCGGTGACCGATGCGCTCTGGCGCGGTGAGGACGGGCAGGTCAGCGGCACCGAAGACCGCAGCCATCTCTTTGCCGCGCAGACCCCGCAGGGTTTCGATCTGGCGAAGATCAGCGCCGCCCATGCCGCCCATGACGGCCCCGCCGCCGATGACGTGGCCGTCGCCCGCGCCGCCGGAATCCCGGTTGCCATCACCCCGGGCAGCGCCGATAACCTCAAGATCACCCATGGCGCGGATTTCGCCCGCGCCGCCCGTATATTGGAGCGGCAGATGGATATTCGCACCGGCAACGGCTTTGACGTACATGCCTTCGGTCCCGGCGATCACGTGACGCTCTGCGGCGTGGATATCGCGCATGATCAAGGACTTGTCGGCCATTCCGACGCCGATGTCGGGCTCCATACGATCACCGATGCGATCTATGGCGCGCTGGCGCGCGGCGATATCGGCCAGCATTTCCCGCCCTCCGATCCGCAATGGAAAGGCGCGCGCAGCGACATCTTCCTACGCCATGCCGCCGGGCTCGTGCGCGATCTCGGCTTCACCCTGACCCATGTGGATTGCACGCTGATCTGCGAACAGCCCAAGATTGGCCCCCATGCCCAGGCGATGCGCGAACAGGTGGCAGCGATCCTCGAACTCGATGCTGACCGCGTGTCGGTGAAGGCCACCACCTCGGAGAGGCTCGGCTTCACCGGCCGCGGCGAAGGCATCGCCTGCATGGCCACCGCGACGCTGGTGAAACCATGAGACTCGCCTGGATGATCGCCACCCTGCTCGGCGTCGGGCATATCCGCCCGGCACCGGGCACCTGGGGCTCGCTGGTCGCCCTGCCCTATGCCTGGCTGCTGCATATGATCGGCGGCTTCCCCCTGCTGCTCCTCGGCATCGTCATCGCCTTTGCCAAGGGCTGGTGGGCCACCGCGCGGATGACCGCGGGCAGCGACAACCACGACCCTTCCGAGATCGTCGTCGATGAACTCGTCGGCCAGTGGATCGCGCTGCTGCCGCTCAGCTATGCCGCCTGGTCGATGCAGATCAGCATGCTCGCCATGTGGCCGGGCTGGATCGCCGCCTTCGTGCTGTTCCGGCTCTTTGACATCTGGAAACCGCTGATTGTCGGCTGGGCCGACAGGCGCGGCGATGCGCTTGGCGTGATGCTGGATGATGTCTTCGCCGGTATCTTCGCCGCATTCGGCGTGCTGGCGCTGGCTGCCCTCTATCACGGGGCGATGTGATGACGTTGAACGCGCGGATCCTGCAGGCGGCCCGCGACCGCGGCGTGATGCTCACCTGCGCCGAAAGCTGCACCGGCGGCCTCGTTGCGGCGGCGCTGACCGAGCTTCCGGGCTCCTCGGACATATTCGACCGCGGTTTCGTCACCTATACCAACGCTGCGAAGATCGACCTGCTCGGCGTCTGCGCGCAAACCCTGCAGACCCATGGCGCGGTTTCCGAAGACGTGGCACGGGAAATGGCGCAGGGCGCGCTGGCCCGTTCACAGGCGCAATTCGCCGTCTCGATCACCGGCATCGCCGGGCCCGGCGGATCGGAGCACAAGCCCGAGGGCCGGGTCTGCTTCGCCCTCGCAGGCCCGGAGCCGCTGCACAGCGAAACCATCGATTTCGGGGCACCGGGCCGCGATGCGGTGCGCACAGGCGCGCGGGATCACGCGCTCGGTCTGATCCTGCGCGCGCTGACCGGCACCGATACGCCCTGAGAGCTCAGACCTTGGCGCCGTAAAGCTGCTCTGCACGCTGCTCGAAAGCACGCACCACGCGCTGCATCGCCTCGTTGAACACGACCCCGATGATGCGCTGCAACAAGGCGTTGCGGAACTCGAAATCGACATGGAAATAAACCTCGCAGCCGCCCGGCGCCTCGGCGAATTTCCACTCCGACTTCATGTATTTGAACGGCCCGTCGAGATATTCCGTGTCGATCCGGCGCTCCCCGGGCCAAAGCACGACCCGGCTGGTGAAACGTTCGCGGAACACCTTGAAGGAGATCACCAGATCGGCCTCCATCACCCGGTGATCGCCGCGATCCTCGTTGCTGCGGATCCGCGCCGCGGCGGTCCAGGGCAGAAAATCGGGATAGCTGCCGACATCGGCGACCAGGTCGTACATCTGCTGGGCCGTGTAGGGAAGAAAGCGGGTCTCTGAGTGGCTGGGCATTGATTTCCATCATCTGGCGCGGTAGCCCTGTGTCTCTGTTCAGCCGCGGGAATTCAAGAGCAAAGCCATGCCAAACCGGCCCTATGTCATCGACGAGCTGATCTCGGCAAAATCCATCGCGGCGCGGATCGAAACGCTGTGCCGCTCCATTCAGGAAGAATTCCGCGAGACAGACAAGCTGATCGTCGTCGGGCTGCTGCGCGGTTCCTTCGTGTTCATCGCGGACCTGGTGCGCGAGCTCGACCTGCCGATCGAGGTCGATTTCCTCGAAGCCTCGAGCTATGGCGACGGCACGGAAAGCAGCCGCGAGGTGCGCATCCTCAAGGATCTGCGCGGCGCCATCGAGGGGCGCGACGTGCTGGTGGTGGAGGATATCGTCGATACCGGCCACACGTTGCATCACGTCACCAACCTGCTGCGCTCGCGCAACCCGGCCAGGCTGCGCTCCATCGCGCTGCTCGACAAGCCGAGCCGCCGCGAGGTCGATCTCAAGGCCGACTGGACAGGCTTCGAGATCCCGGACGAATTCGTCGTCGGCTACGGCATCGACTTCGCACAACGCAACCGCAACCTGCCCTATATCGGCAAGGTCCGCTTCACCTGAGGATCCCGTTGATGGAGCCGCGCTGGCTGTTTCGCATGTCCCGCTGGGCGCGCAACCCGCCCTCTCCGGCCCGGGTCAAGCTGGTCTTCGCGATCATTGCCCTGGCACTGGCGATCGGCGCGATCGAATGGCTGGGCTACTGGCCGGACTGGGCGACAGCCGAGAGAATCCGGCCACGGTTCTGATCGCCCCGCGCGCTTCTTCGGGTGACAAATACCTCCGCCGGAGGCGCCCGTCCGCGCCGCGCGCGCGCCGTTTCGACGAATCGATCACATTTTTGTCAGCTCTCCCCTCACGAACGCGTGTTACCGTTCCGAAAACAAGGGAGATCACCATGACGACACTCGGAAAATCGACATTCCTCTGGCTCGGCCTCGCCCTCACCGCCAGCGCCGGTATCGCCATCGCGCAGAAGGCGGCGGAGCTCGATCCCGCGGTTGCGGCGCGGCAGGCGCAGATGCGGCTGGTGGGTTATCACACCGGCATTCTCGGCGCGATGGCCAAGGGCGAGCGGGAATATGATGCCGAACTGGCGCGGCTCGCGGCGACCAATCTCAACACCGCGGCCTCCTTCGAAAACGCGACGATGTGGATCGAGGGCACGGAACAGGGCGTCGCCGAGGGCACCCGCGCCAAGGCGGAGATCTGGAGCGATTCGGCCGGTTTCGCGGAGAAATACGACCAGCTCGGGCAGGCCAGCGCCGCGATGATTGACGCGGCCGGGACCGATCTCGACGCGCTGAAGGCCGCGATGGGCGATCTCGGCGGCGCCTGCAAGGCGTGCCACGAGGATTACCGCGGGCCCGAGAATAAGTAAGCTGACATGCGGCGGCTTCTGCTGATCCTGCTGATCGGCCTGCTCATGGTCGGCGGGCTCGGCTGGGCGCTGACCCGCCCGGCCGATCTCGAACGTGATCTTGCCGCCGACCATCAGCCCGACCCGGAGGCCGGCGCGCTTGTCTTTACCGCGGCGGGCTGTGCCTCCTGTCACGCCGCGCCGAAATCGGAGGGCGAGGACAGGCTTGTGCTGACCGGCGGCATGGGCTTTGCCAGCGACTTCGGCACGTTCCACGCCCCCAACATCTCGCCCCATCCCGAGGCCGGTATCGGCAGCTGGAGTTTCGAGGATTTCGCCCGCGCCCTGACCCGCGGCGTCTCGCCGGAGGGCGAGCATTACTATCCCGCCTTCCCCTACACGGCCTATCAGCACATGACCGCGGAGGACCTGCGCGACCTCTTCGCCTATATGCAGAGCCTGCCGCCCGATGCGACGCCGAGCCGCGCCCATGAGGTCGGCTTTCCCTTCAACATCCGCCGCGGCCTCGGCCTCTGGAAACGTCTGTTCATGGCGCAGGATCACGTCGTCGCGGCCTCCGGGAACGCGCAACTGGTACGCGGCCGCTATCTCGTCGAGGCGCTGGCCCATTGCGGCGAATGTCACACGCCGCGCAATGCCTTGGGCGGGCTCGATCGCAGCCGCTGGCTCGCCGGTGCGCCCAACCTCTCGGGCAAGGGGCGCATTCCCAACATCACGCCGGGCGAGCTCAGCTGGTCCGAGGCCGATCTGATGGGCTATTTCACCACCGGTTTCACCCCGGATTACGACACCGCGGGCGGCGAGATGGCCGAGGTCGTGGACAATCTCGCGCAATTGCCCGAAAGCGACCGCGCCGCGATCATCACATATCTCAAGGCGCTGCCGCCAATTCCCTAGGCGATGCCGAGCTTGCGGTTGCGCGCCGCGCGCAGACGGGCGAAATCATCGCCCGCGTGATAGCTCGATCGGGTGAGCGGCGTGGCCGAGACCATCAGGAAACCCTTGCCATAGGCCGCCTTCTCATAAGAGGCGAATTCATCGGGATGCACGAAACGGTCGACCGCGTGATGCTTGGGCGTCGGCTGCAGATATTGTCCGATGGTGAGGAAATCGATATCCGCCGCGCGCATGTCCTCCATCACCTGGATCACCGATTGGCGGTCCTCTCCGAGCCCGACCATGATGCCCGACTTGGTGAACATCGACGGGTCGAGTTCCTTGACCCGCTGGAGCAGCCGCAGCGAATGGAAATAGCGCGCGCCGGGGCGCACCTCGGGGTAGAGACCGGGCACGGTTTCGAGGTTGTGATTGAAGACATCCGGCCGCGCCTCCACGACCTTCTCCAGCGCCGAGGCGTCGCAGCGGATGAAATCCGGTGTCAGGATCTCGATCGTCGTCTCCGGGCTGCGATGGCGCACGGCGCGGATGGTCTGGGCAAAATGCTCCGCCCCGCCGTCCTCGACATCGTCACGGTCAACGCTCGTGATCACCACGTGATTGAGCCCGAGCTTCGCCACCGCATCGGCGACACGCCCCGGCTCGAACACATCAAGCGCCTCGGGCGGGCGGCCGGTCGCGATGTTGCAGAAGGTACAGGCGCGAGTGCAGACCTCGCCCATGATCATCATCGTAGCGTGACCCTGGCTCCAGCATTCCCCAACATTGGGGCAGCCGGCCTCTTCGCAGACGGTGACCAGCTTGTTGTCGCGCATGATCCGCGCGGTTTCGGCATAGCCCTTGCCGCCGGGCGCCTTGACGCGGATCCAGTCGGGTTTCTTGGGCTGAGGATTGTCCGGTCGCCGGGCCTTTTCGGGGTGGCGCTGCTCGGGGATCTTCAAGTCACGCATGAATTAGGCCTCTGGTCATCGCAAATCGGTGCGCCCTGTGTAGCACAAACCGCGCCAGACAAAAGCACCCTGTCATGCCCCCGTCCCGCCTGCACCGCGGCTCAGAATGACCAGCGATAGCCCACCACCACCGCGTTCGATCCGGCCTCGGGCTGCAAGGCGCCGAAGGCGTCGGAGCGGTGATGCAGGCGCAGGAACAGGCTGTCTCCGGCGCGCGGCGCCGTGAATTCGGCCTCCAACAGCCAATAGACCAGACTGTGCCGGGAATCGCCGTCATTGCGGATCTCCACCTCCGGCACATCACTCGCAAAGGAGGCCCCGACTCCGAAGGCGACGCTTTCGAGCAGACGCGAGAACGGGCGCTCGGGGTGATATCGCAGGATCAGCGGCAGGTTTGCCTCCCAATGGTCCTGCAAGCCGAAATGCCGCAGCAGCTGCAGCTCGATCCCCCATGTCCAGCGGCTGTCGCCAAGCGGCCAGTCCTGCGCCAGCGCGATGCCAAGAAGCTGGCTGTCGACGAAATCCACATCGCCGGGACGGAACAATTCCTCGAAATGATTCGAGGTCATCTGACCGGCGAAAACCGAAAGGGTCCGATCCGCGTCCTGCGCGCCCGCGAGTTGCGCCGCGAATGCAGGGACCAAGCCGCAGGCCGCCAGTACCGCCGCGCGCTTCTTCATCGCAGACCCCTTTCCGGGCGTGTGCCCTCTTCGGCGCACCCTGCCCTCACTGTGCTGCGCCCGCGCCTCTCGCGTCAAGTCATGCGGCTCTCGCAGATGCAGCAGGGTGCGCGGGCTTGCCCGGAGCTGCGACAAATCCGCGCTATATATCAATTTGTTAGCCTATGTCATACCGGCATTGCGCAGCTGCGGCATTTCGCGAATTGAAGCCGTCTTGGAATCGTTCTAGATAGGCGCCCGAACGAGCGAATTAAAGAGGATGACGCGATGAAGACCGGTATCAATGTGCCCAACGTGACCTTCCGCACCCGCGTGCGTGACGAAAGCATCGAAGGAAGCAATCCTTTCCGCTGGGAAGACAAAACCAGCGATGATTTCTTCAAGGGCAAGCGGGTCGTGCTGTTCTCCCTGCCCGGCGCCTTCACCCCGACCTGCAGCACCTACCAGCTGCCCGGTTTCGAGCAGAATTTCGAGACCTTCAAGAGCCACGGCATCGACGCGATCTACTGCCTGTCGGTCAACGACAGCTTCGTGATGAACAAGTGGAAAGAGATGCAGGGTGTCGAGAATATCGACGTGATCCCCGACGGTTCCGGCGAATTCACCCGGCGCATGGGCATGCTGGTGGCCAAGGACAACCTCGGCTTCGGTGCGCGCAGCTGGCGCTATGCCGCGATCGTCAATGACGGCAAGATCGAAGCCTGGTTCGAGGAGCCCGGCATCTGCGACAACCACGGCGAGGACCCCTATGGCGTCTCCAGCCCGGAGAACCTGCTGGAATATCTCAACGAGAAGGCCAAGTCGGTCGCAGCGGAATAATCGGTTTCGGTAACGAGTACGATTTCTGACAAGTTGCATTTCTGACGATTGGACAGGCCCCTCGCATCTGCCGATGCGGGGGCTTTTTCTTGCGCCGCCTGCGCCTCTGCGCCGCCCTGCCTCAGCCCGCCCCGGTGAAGGCGCGCTGTTCCTGAAGACCGGCATCGCGCAGCACGGCGGCCAACGCACCGTGCCAGCCGTCCTTCGGGGTACTGGCCCTGCAGACCAACCCGATCAACCGGGCCGGTTCGGGCACGCGGAAGCGTCGCAGGCGCAGGCCGGGCGCGGCATCGGTCTCGGTCCGCGCGGCGATCTCGGGCATCAGCGTCATCCCGAACCCGGCCTCGACCAGCCGCGAGAGCGTCGCCAGCGAGGACGCACCGGTATTGATCCCGGCCTGCGTGCGGTCGCGCTGACAGACCTCCAGCGCCTGATCGGTCAGGCAATGACCATCCTCCAGCAGCATCAGCGGCGTCCGGTCGAGATCGGTTGGCCGCGTGACATTGCCAGCGGCCATGCGCTCGCGCGACCCGGCCAGCAGGAAACGATCCTCGAACAGCGGCGTCTCGCTCAGACCGTCGGCGCCACTCGGCAGTGCCATCACGGCCGCATCGAGACTTCCCTCGCCAAGCGCGGTCAGCAATTGATCGGTCTGCGCCTCGCGCACCTCGACACGCAGCGAAATGTCCTGCCCGCGCAGCAGCGCCAGCGCGCCGGGCAACAGATAGGGCGCGATCGTCGGGATCAGCCCCAGCGCCAGCGTCCCGGCCAGCCCGATCTGCATCCGCGCCGTGGCATCGAGCTGTTTCGCCCGGTCGAGAATATCCTCCGCCTGGGACAGGATCTGCCGCCCCAGCGGCGTCAGCAGCGCGGCCCGCGATTGCCGCTCGATCAGCCGCCCGCCAAGCGCTGTTTCAAGGCTTCGGATCTGCACCGAAAGCGCCGGCTGCGAGATGTTGCAGGCAATGGCGGCGCGGCCGAAATTGCCGGTATCGGCGAGCGCCTTGAAATAGCCGAGTTGTCGGAGCGTGAAGTTCATAGCTTTTGATTATCGCAAATCGCAAAAACTGCAATTGGAAATTATCATCGCGACCTGCGACATTGCCCTTGAGAAATCAAAGCCCGAAGGAGACGATCGTGACCAAACGCATGACCACCAGTGCCGGCGCGCCGATGCCGACCAACGAAACCTCCGAAACCGCCGGGGCGCGCGGTCCGCTGCTGATGCAGGATTACCAGCTGATCGAAAAGCTGGCCCACCAGAACCGCGAGCGCATCCCCGAGCGCGCCGTCCATGCCAAGGGCTGGGGCGCCGAGGGCACCTTCACCGTCACCCATGACATCAGCGACTATACCTGCGCCGCGATCTTCTCCAAGGTCGGCAACAGCTGTGACATCCTCAGCCGCTGGTCCACCGTGGCAGGCGAGCTCGGCGCCGCCGACAGCGAGCGCGACGTGCGCGGCTTCTCGATCAAATTCTATACCGAGGAGGGCAATTGGGACGTGGTCGGCAACAACACCCCGATCTTCTTCGTGCGCGACGCCTACAAGTTTCCCGATTTCATCCGCACTCAGAAACGTCACCCGCGCACCAATCTGCGCTCGCCCGAGGCGATGTTCGATTTCTGGGCGGCGCAGCCCGAATCCGTGCATCAGGTGACGATCCTCATGTCCGACCGCGGCATTCCGGTAAACCCGATGCATATGCACGGGTACGGCAGCCACACCTATTCGATGTGGAACGCCAAGGGTGAGCGGCATTGGGTGAAGTTCCATTTCCGCTGCCAGCAGGAGATCCGCAACCGCACCAATGAGGAGGCCGAAAGGCTGATCGGCCAGACCCGCGAAAGCTTCCAGGAAGATCTCTTCAACGCCATCGAAGGCGGTCAATTCCCCAAATGGGAGCTCAACATCCAGGTGATGCCCGAAGCCGATGCCGAGACCTGCGGCTTCAACCCGTTCGATCTCACCAAGGTCTGGCCGCATGGGGATTACCCGCTGATCCCGGTCGGCATGCTGGAGTTCAACAGGAATCCCGACAATTACTTCCAGATGATCGAGAACGCGGCCTATTCGCCTTCCAACAAGATCCCCGGCATCGGTTTCTCCCCCGACAAGATGCTGCAGGCGCGGGTGTTTTCCTATGCGGACGCGCATCGCTACCGGCTTGGCACGCATTACGAGGCGCTGCCCGCCAACGCGCCGCGCGCCGCCAGACTGCATCATTATCACAAGGACGGCAGCATGCGCTTCTTCCCGCAGCTCACCGGTCATCCCGATGCCTATTACGAGCCCAACCAATACGAGGAAAGCGCCCGGCCCGACCCGTCGGTGATGGAACCGCCGCTGCGGATCCATGGCGATGCCGACCGCTATCGCCAGGACGAAGCCGATGCCGACTACGTTCAGCCCCGAGCGCTTTATCTCGAAGTGATGGATCAGGCGCAACGCGACCGGCTGCATGCGAATATGGCCGGGGCGATGGCGCCTTGTTCGGACAGCGTCAAGGAACGCTGGTATGCGGTGCTGGAAAAGGTGCATCCCGACTACGCGGCAGGTGTGCGCAATGCGGTCGAAAAGGACGCGGTGGCGATCTCGGTGACCGACGAAACCCCCACGAAGGTCGCCGAATAAACCGTCGAAAGAGCGGATCAATCCGGCGTGGTGCAGGTCGCCGCGCCGGATCGAACAGCTAGCCGATGAGCGGACCGCCCGGTCCGACAGTCTCGTCATAGTGACGTTTCAGCCGCATCAGCGCGATCCTCAGCACGATCTTGCCCGAGCGCGCCGACCAGCCGAGCCGCTTTTCCGCCGCTTCCAGCCCCTCGAGATAACAACAGCAGCGCAGCACCACGTCCGAGAGCCCCGGCCCCAGCTCCGCCAGCGCCGCGGCCACCCGGGCACGCGCCTGTGATGCCGCGTCCGGCCCGCTCGCGGGACCGGCGCGGCCCTTTGCCGCGCCGCTCAGGAAACGATCCCAGTCCTGCGTCACCCGCGGCCCCGTCTGGCCCAGTTCGAAATCCTCGCGCAACCGCTCTCCCGCATGTACCAGCGCGGCGGAGAGGAAGGGCGCGCCGCCTTTCTCCCGACGCCGGGCCAAGACCGTCAGCGGGCTGTCACCCAGGCTGTAACGCTGGCGGCGGCCCCCTCCGCTTTCCGCCTGATCCGGCAGGTCGAGCGCGCCTTCGCCTGACCCCGGAGGCTCGTCGAGCTCGGCTGCGAGGGCACAGTCCTTTTCCAGCATCTGCGCCAGAGCGGCACGCCCGGCGCTGGTGATCTGATAGCGGATGATCCGCCCGCTGCCGCTGCTGGCGATCCAGTCTTTCAGCGCCATCGCCTGCGCGACGGCCCGGTCGACAACGGCCGTGCGGGTGCCGCCGCCGCGTGCGGCATCGCGGACCACAACCGCCTTCTCCATCTCCGCCGCCACCGCCAGCACCGCGCCGCTTTCGCAGAGCCGCCGCAGCACCCGCAGGGACTCGCGCCAGAGCGTGGCGTCATCCGGCAGCGGCGTGACCGGCCCCATCGCGATCGGTTTGCGTTGTGCCGGGTCGGCCGATTGTCGGCGTATAGTCCCGCGCTTGCTGAGCCCCAGCGAGCAGAGCGCGGCATCGACCAGCGGGTCATCCCGACGCATCTCGATCCGGCGGATCTGGCGCAGGATCGTTGACGCATGACAGCCCGCGTCGCGCGCCAGCGCCCGGATCGCCTCACCATCCTCGGTATGTGCCAGATAATGCTTCGCCCCACGCGGCACCCAGGACGGCAGGACGCGCGGCAGGGGGGCGGAAAAACAGGTCTCGGAGGGCATAGCGGTCATGCTGCCGGCGCTCCCTTTTTCTTTGATGTTGTTCACAGAATACCCACTCAACTTATGGATGCATTGGTTACCTGAATGTTAAAATCAGGCCGTCCGGTAAGCATTGTTGATAAAGGGTAAACGGAGCAGAAAGCCGCCGTGCGACCGAAACCGCAGCCACGCAACACCCGTTTCACTTGTGCAAACATCCCGCTGCACCCGGCGATTCACGCCGCTTCCACCGAAGGGATGATACCATGCAAGACCTGATCTCGATGCTGCAGCAACGTCACCGCCCGGCCCTGTTGATGCGCGCTGCGCGGATCGGGGTGCAGGAATATCGCCGCGCCGTGCACCTGCCCCGCCTGCTCGGGCTGCTGGAGGCCCCCCGGCCGGGTGTCGCGCTGGTGAAGTTGATGGAGATCGAGGCGGCGCAGGAATCCCGGCGCCTGCAGGGCGATGCCGGGTACAGTCTCGCGCGTCACCTCGATGCGTTGATCGCGCTCGTCGGTGAGGCACGCCTGTTGCGGGCCAGCCGGGGGGAGGCCGCACCGCGCCAAGGCGCGGAGCGGCGCACCAGCCTCACATGAAACTGTCGGGCTCGGCGGCCTTGCGCTGCGCAACGAAGGCGTCCAACGCCTCGCGAATGCCGGGGTCCATCTCCGGCTGCTGGTAATCGCCGAGCAGCTTCTCGACCCGGGCCGTGGCCAGCGCCTGGGTATCGCGCGCGCCCTCGTCGGCCCAGGTTTCGAAGGGCTTGTAATCCAGCAGATCCGACTTCCAGAAGGCCGATTTGAAATTGGCCTGCGTATGGGCGCAGCCGAGATAGTGACCGCCCGGCCCGACCTCGCGGATCGCATCCATCGCCTGGGCGTTCTCGTCGATCTCGACCCCCCTGGCGAGGTGATGCAGCGTACCGAGCTGATCCGCATCCATGACGAATTTCTCGAAGGAGCTGACCAGCCCGCCTTCGAGCCAGCCGCAGGCATGCAGCATGAAGTTGACCCCTGCCAGCAGCCCCATGTTGAGGGAGTTCGACGTCTCATAGGCCGCCTGCGCATCGGGCAGTTTCGAACCGCAGAACGATCCGGCCGAGCGATAGGGCAGATTGAGCCGCCGTGCCAGCTGCCCCGCGCCATAGGTGATATGCGCGGCCTCCGGCGTGCCGAAGGTCGGCGCGCCGCTGTTCATGTCGATGGAGGTCACGAAGGCCCCCATGATCACCGGCGCGCCCTTGCGCACCAGCTGGCTGTAGGCAATGCCTGCCAGCGTTTCGGCCAGCACCTGGGTCAGCGTCCCGGCCACCGACACCGGCGCCATGGCACCGCCGACGATGAAGGGCGAAATGATGCAGGCCTGGTTGTTGCTGGCATAGACCTCGAGCGCGCCCATCATCACGTCGTCGAAGGTCATCGGCGAGTTGATGTTGATCAGCGAGGTCATCACCGTGTTCTGCTGCACGAAATCTTCACCGAACAGCACGCCGCACATATCAACTGAATCCTGCGCGCGGCTGGGTTCGGTTACCGACCCCATGAACGGCTTGTCGCTCAATGTCATATGCGCATGCAGCATGTCGAGATGGCGCTTGTTCACCGGAATGTCGGTCGGCTCGCAGACCGTGCCGCCCGAGTGATGCAGCCATTTCGACATATAGGCGAGTTTCACGAATTTGTTGAAATCCGCCATCGTCGCATAGCGCCGCCCACCGGCGGCGTCGCGCACGAAGGGCGGGCCATAGACCGGGGCCAGCACAAGGTTGCGTCCGCCGACCTCGACATTGCGGGCCGGGTTGCGGGCATGCTGGGTGAAGCTCGACGGCGCGGTTTCGCAGAGCTTGCGGGCCAGACCGCGGGGAATGCGCACGCGCTCGCCCTGCAGGTCGGCCCCGGCATCGCGCCAGCGCTGCAGCGCGCCGGGATTGTCGGGGAAGTTCACCCCGATCTCCTCGAGCACCGTCTCGGCGTTATGCTCGATGATCTCCAGCGCCTCCTCGGTCAGCACTTCGAAATTGGGAATGTTGCGCTCGATGAAGCGGGCGGTCTCGAAGGAGACCGCGCTGCGCTGCGCCCGCCGGGCCGCGCCACCGCCGCCCCGTGCCCGTCTTGCTGATTCCGCCATGTCCTGTCCTTCCAGCAGTAAGTTTTGCCCGTGCCTAGCGCATCCGTCGCCGGAGGCTGGCGCGGATAACGGCGAGGCAGGGCAAAAAGCGACATGGCCGCCTCTGAGGCCGCATGTGGCCGCCAAATAAATGCTCCGGCCCCCACGGGGCACGGCCATCCACCCTTGCCTCCGCTCCCAAGCCCGCCTAATCAGTCGCCATGACAGACATCATCCAAGATACCCATGACCGCCTGCTGATCATCGATTTCGGCAGCCAGGTCACGCAGCTGATCGCGCGGCGCCTGCGCGAGCTCAACGTCTTCTGCGAGATCCATCCCTTCAACAGCGTCACCGACGACTTTCTGAAGGAATTCGCGCCCAAGGCGGTGATATTTTCCGGCGGCCCCTCCTCGGTCTTTTCCGAAGGTGCGCCAATGCCGCCGCAATCTGTCTTCGAGCTCGGCGTACCGATCCTCGGCATCTGTTATGGCCAGCAGGTGATGATGCATTGTCTCGGCGGTCATGTGGAACGCGGTCACGGCACCGCCGAATTCGGCCGCGCCTTCGTCACCCCGACCGGTCAGGAGCTCGACCTGCTGGAAGGCTGGTTCGCCACCGATCGCGAGCAGGTCTGGATGAGCCACGGCGATCACGTCAGCAAGATCGCACCGGGCTTCGAGGTCTTCGGGACCTCGCCCAACGCGCCCTTCGCCATCACCGGCGACCCATCCCGGCATTTCTACGCGGTGCAGTTCCACCCCGAAGTGCACCACACGCCCAATGGCGCGCGGCTCTACGAGAATTTCGTGCGTCTCGCCGGGTTCAAGGGCGACTGGACCATGAGCGCCTACCGCGAGGAGGCGATTGCCGCGATCCGCGAGCAGGTGGGCGACCAGAAGGTGATCTGCGGCCTGTCGGGCGGCGTTGATTCCTCCGTCGCGGCGGTGTTGATCCATGAGGCGATCGGCGACCAGCTTACCTGCGTCTTCGTCGATCACGGCTTGCTGCGCAAGGGCGAGGCCGAAGAGGTCGTGAAGATGTTCCGCGACCATTACAACATGCCGCTGATCCATGCCGACGAGCAGGAGCTGTTCCTTGGCGCGCTCGACGGTGTGAGCGATCCCGAGACCAAGCGCAAGATTATCGGCAAGCTCTTCATCGACGTGTTCCAGAAACACGCCAAGGAGGTTGGCGATGCGACCTTCCTCGCGCAGGGCACGCTCTATCCCGATGTGATCGAAAGCGTTTCCTTCTCCGGCGGCCCGTCGGTCACGATCAAGAGCCATCACAATGTCGGCGGCCTGCCCGAGAAGATGGGCCTGAAACTGGTCGAGCCGCTGCGCGAGCTGTTCAAGGACGAGGTCCGCGAGCTCGGTCGTGAGCTCGGCCTGCCGCCGAGTTTCATCGGCCGCCATCCCTTCCCCGGCCCCGGTCTGGCGATCCGCTGCCCCGGCGAGATCACCCGCGAGAAGCTCGACATCCTGCGCGAAGCGGATGCGGTCTATATCGACCAGATCCGCCGCCATAATCTCTATGACGAGATCTGGCAGGCTTTCGTCGCGATCCTGCCGGTGCGCACGGTCGGGGTGATGGGCGACGGGCGGACCTATGACTTTGCCTGCGCCCTGCGCGCGGTGACCTCTGTGGACGGCATGACCGCAGATTACTACCCGTTCACCCATGATTTCCTAGGCGAAACCGCGACGCGGATCATCAATGAGGTGCCGGGGATCAACCGGGTGACCTATGACATCACCTCGAAGCCTCCGGGCACCATCGAGTGGGAATGAGCCGGGAGGTCACCCTCACCGGCCATCTGATCTGCGAGGATGCCGAACAGGCGCAGCGCATTGCCGAGGCGCTGCCCGCCCATGTGGCGCTCACCCGAACGGAGCCGGGCTGCCTGGCATTCGAGGTGCTGCGCGGGGATGACCCGCGGACCTTCACGGTGGCGGAACGATTCGCCGACCCGGCGGCCTTCGCGGCGCATCAGAAACGCAGTGCGGCTTCCGACTGGGCGCTAATCAGTGCAGGTATCACGCGGGATTACGAAATCACGGGGCTGCCGTGAGCCCGGTCCTGCGCGCCGGGATCTGGATGAGCGGCTCGATCGCCTCCTTCTCGATCATGGCGATTGCCGGACGCGAGCTTGGCGCCCATTTCGACACGTTCGAAATCATGACCTACCGCAGCGCCGTCGGGCTGTTGATCGTCGCCGGACTGCTGACCCTGAACAGGCGCTGGCAGCAGATCAACCGGCGCGATCTCGGCCTTCAGGTGGTGCGCAACCTCGCCCATTTCACCGGCCAGAACCTGTGGTTCTTCGCGGTCACGGTGATTCCGCTGGCGCAGGTCTTCGCGCTGGAATTCACCTCCCCGCTCTGGGTCATCGTGCTCTCGCCGCTGTTGCTGGGCGAACGGCTGACGCGGATGCGCGCCTTGGCCGCGCTGATGGGGTTCGTCGGCATCCTGATCGTCGCACGCCCGGACATGGCCGGGCTGACGCCCGGTATCGTCGCCGCGGCAGGCTCGGCCGTCTTTTTCGCGCTCACCACGATCTTCACCAAGCGCCTGACCCGCAGCCAGCCGATCGCCTGCATCCTGCTCTATCTTACGGGGCTGCAACTGCTTTTCGGACTGATCGCCGCCGGTTACGACGGTGTCATCGCCGCGCCGACACTGGTGCATGCGCCCTATCTGATCCTTGTCGGGCTGGCCGGGCTGCTGGCGCATTTCTGCCTGACCAACGCGCTTGCCATCGCCCCCGCGACGGTGGTGGTGCCCTTCGACTTCGTGCGCCTTCCGGTGATCGCGATGCTCGGCATGCTGCTCTATGGGGAGCTGCTCGATCCGCTGGTCTTCGTCGGGGCGGCGATCATCTTCACCGGTATCTATCTCAACCTCTGGTCGGAGACCCGTCGCGCGCCGCGCGAAACTGTGACGTGAGGTCATCACTTTCTGTCCCTGCGTCAGCGCTTGACTGAATCCGTCTTTAATCAATTCATGGGTTGCAATAACAATACCCGTAAAGGGTGTACTGATTGACGCTTCGGGGAGGAGCAAACAAATGACCAGGAATCTTATCGCCATCGCCGCGCTCATGGGGAGCGCCAGCACGGTCGCCGCCGGGGGGCTTGACCGCTCGGGCCAGAAGATCGGCGTGCTGTTCGAGACCGGCAATCTCTTCGAGCTGAGCTATGGCCATGTCGATCCGAGCGTTGACGGCGTGGAGAACGGCAGCACGCTTACCACCAATACGATCGGCGATGTCGCCGACAGTTTTGGCGTGCTTGGGGCCGGGCTCAAGTATCAGTTCAACGAACGTGTCTCCATGGCACTGATCGTCGACGAGCCCTATGGCTCGGACATCACCTATCCCGGCAATCCTGCGGTAACGGCGCTCGGCGGCACCTCCGCGATCGTCGACAGTTTCGCGATCACGGCGCTGGGACGCTACAAGTTCGACGATAACTGGAGCATGCATGGCGGTCTGCGCTATCAGGAGATCGAGGCCGACGTAACCCTCGGTGGCAATGCCTATGGGGGACTCAATGGCTATAACGGTGCGTTCGGCAGCGATGGCGCAGTCGGCTATATCGTCGGTGCTGCCTATGAGCGTCCCGAAATCGCCCTGCGCGTGGCGCTGACCTACAATTCTAAGATCGATCATGACCTTCCAACCGTGGAGACAGTCGGCGGCTTTGTAGTCAATCCGGGCAGCGAGACTGAAGTCACGGCGCCCGAGAGCCTCAACCTCGATTTCCAGACCGGGATCGCGCAGGACACGCTGCTCTTCGGCTCGATCCGCTATGCACGCCACGAGGATGTCATCGTCTCGCCCGCCTTCTTCGATTCCCAGGTCGATCCGGCTAATTCCGGCTCCAGCCTCACAGATATCGAGAATTCGACCGATATCGAGATCGGCATCGGTCACCGCTTCACCGACCGTTTTTCGGGTTCGCTGGCGGTCGGCTATCAAACCAAGGGCGAGGACGATCTCGTCTCGCCGCTGGCACCGACCAACGGCGCGCGCTGGGTTTCGCTCGGCGGCAGCTACAAGATGACCGATCAGGTCAAGCTCAGCGGCGGTGTACGCTATACCGAGCTCGGCGATGCGCAGCCGCAGACCGCCGGGACGGCCCGTGCGGATTTCGAGGACAATTCCGCGGTCTCCGTCGGTTTCAAGATCAGCTACAATTTCTGATCCCGGGGAATATCCGAAACGCCGAACCCGCCGCCCCCCGCGGCGGGTTTTTTCGTGCTGCACGACTGGCTTGCGCATGAAACGGGTCGCAGCGCCCTGCAGCGGCGGCTAGATCGATAGACATGAACGGACATGACAACATACCCGCCCGCGCCTGGGGAGAAATGCTCCTGCTCGCCCTGCTTTGGGGCGGTTCCTTCCTCGCGGTGCGCGTCGCACTTGACGAGATCGGACCGCTCACCTCGGTCGCGCATCGGGTGTTCTGGGCGATGCTGGTACTCTGGATCGCAGTGCTCGCCCTGCGTCTGCCGCTGCCGCGCGATCCGAAAATCTGGGGCGCCTTCCTGGTGATGGGCCTGCTCAACAACGCCATTCCCTTCGGTCTGATGGCCTGGGGGCAGCTTCATATCGAAAGCGGTCTGACCTCGATCCTCAATGCCGCGACCGCGATTTTCGGCGTGCTGGTGGCGGCGCTGCTGCTGTCGGACGAGCGGCTGAGCCCGCGCAAGGCCTGCGGCGTGCTGCTGGGTTTTGCCGGGGTCGCCACGGCGATCGGACTGGACAACCTGCGCGATCTTGACCTGCGCTCGCTGGCGCAGCTCGCGGTGCTGGGTGGCGCGCTCTCCTATGCCTTTGCCGGTGTCTGGGCGCGGCGGATGCTGGCGGGCCAGCCGCCGCAGCTTGCCGCCGCCGGAATGCTGACCGGTTCGAGCCTGATTATGCTTCCCCTGGCCCGTATCGTCGAAGGTCCGGCCACCCTGACGTTGGAGCCGGTGACGCTTGCAGCCATTGCCTATTACGCCTTGGCGGCCACGGCGCTGGCCTATCTGCTCTATTACCGGGTGCTCGGCATGATCGGCAGCGGCAACCTGATGCTGGTTACGCTGCTGGTGGCCCCGGTGGCGATGCTGCTCGGCAGTCTGGTGCTTGGCGAGCAGCTGCGCCCGGCCGCCTATGTCGGATTTGTCATTCTCGCGCTCGGGCTGCTGGTGCTCGACGGGCGCATCTGGCGTCTGCTGCGCGGTTGAGCTAGTCAGGATCAAACCTTTTGCAACGGACCTGACCCATGCTCTATTCCTCCGCGGCCGAGTGGCGCGCCGCGCCCCGGCGCAAGATCCTCGTTTTCGGCATGTCGGGGCTGGGCAAGACCCATCTGTCGAGCCTGCTGCGCCAATCCGGCGACTGGTTTCACTATTCGATCGATTACCGCATCGGCACCCGCTACCTCGGCGAAATCATCGCCGACAACGCCAAGGCCGAGGCGATGAAAGTGCCGTTCCTGCGCGACCTGCTGCTCAGCGACTCGATCTATATCGGCTCCAACATCACTTTCGACAATCTCTCTCCGGTGGCCACCTGGCTCGGCAAGCCCGGCAATCCGGCCAGGGGCGGCATGGCGATGGCGCAATATGCCGAGCGTCAGGAAGCGTTTCGGCGCGCCGAGATCGCCGCCCTGCGCGATACCGGCCATTTCGCCAACCGCGCCGAAAGCCTCTATGGCTACCCGCATTTCATCTGCGACACGGGCGGGTCGATCTGCGAATGGGTCGATCCCGAAGATCCCGACGATGCGCTGCTGAACACGTTGAGCGAGGAAGCGCTGCTGGTCTGGATCAGGGGCGATGAGGCCCATACAGAAGAGCTGATCCGCCGCTTCGATCGCGCCCCCAAACCAATGGCCTATCAACCTGAATTCCTCGCGAGGGTTTGGCAGGAATATCTGAACGAAAACAATGTTTCAGAGCAGGACGTTGATCCTGACAGCTTCATCCGCTGGACCTATGCCCAGGCGCTGGCGCATCGCCAGCCGCGCTATGAGGCGATGAGCAAATGGGGGGTGACGGTCAGCGCCGATCAGGTCGCCTCCCTGCGCTCCGAACAGGATTTCACTGATCTCATCGCCGGATGTCTCGGCGGCTGAGATCCGCATACACCGTCCCGTGATTGCCGCCCCCTTGGCAGTGGCGGGCCGGCCAACTAATTAACTGCCGCAAGCAAGGAGCTGACAATGCCCATCAAGATCCCCGCCACCCTGCCCGCCTATGACGTGCTTACGCGCGAAGGCGTGATGGTGATGGACGAGGATCAGGCGGGCCGGCAGGATATCCGCCCGCTGCGCATCGCCCTGCTCAACCTGATGCCCAAGAAGGTGCAGACCGAGAACCAGTTCGCCCGGCTGATCGGTGCCACGCCGCTGCAGATCGAACTTAGCCTCGTGCGCATGTCCGAACACCAGACCCGCAACACCGCCGCGGAGCATATGGAGAGTTTCTATCGCCCCTTCGAGGAGGTCCGCGAGGAGAAATTCGACGGGCTGATCATCACCGGCGCGCCGATCGAGCATCTCGACTTTGATCAGGTCACCTATTGGGACGAGCTGCGCCAGGTGATGGACTGGACACAGAGCAACGTGCAATCGACCTTCGGCGTGTGCTGGGGCGGCATGGCGATGATCAACCATTTCCACGGCGTGCAGAAGCATATCCTGCCCGAGAAGGCCTTCGGCTGTTTCCGGCACCGCAATCTCAAGCCGAATTCACCCTATCTGCGGGGCTTCTCCGATGATTGCGTGGTGCCGGTGTCGCGCTGGACCGAAATGAAACAGGCCGAGGTCGATGCCGCCCCGGGTCTCGTCACGCTGCTCGGCAGCGACGAGGTCGGTCCCTGTCTGGTCGAGGATCCGGGCCATCGTGCGCTCTATATCTTCAATCATTTCGAATATGACCGCGATACGCTGAAACAGGAATATGACCGCGACACCGCCGCCGGTGTCCCGACGACAATCCCGCGCAATTACTACCCCGATGACGATCCGGCCAACCCGCCGCTCAACCGCTGGCGCAGCCATGCCCATCTGCTCTATGGCAACTGGATCAACGAGATTTACCAGAGCACGCCCTATGATCTGAACGACATTGGCGTCTAGGATGATCCTCGCGCTGCTGGTCCTGCTGGGCGTGATCGCCCTGGTTCAATGGCGCGCCGCCACACGGGAATCCCTGGCTGAGGCGGCAGCGCCGCCGAGCGGCCAGATGGTCGATGTGGATGGCGTGCAGGTCCATGCGCGGGTGCTCGGCAGCGGTCCTGACCTCGTGATGATCCACGGCGCCAGCGGCAATCTGCGGGATTTCACCTTCGATCTGGCGCAGCGGCTAAGCCCGCATTACCGGGTCACCCTGCTCGACCGGCCCGGCCTCGGCTGGACCGCGCGCCTGCCCGCCTATGCCGGTGCCTGGCGCAAGACTGCCGAACCGCCACGCGAACAGGCCGCGCTGCTGCAACGCGCCGCCGACCAGCTCGGTGTGAAGAACCCGATCGTGCTCGGCCATTCCTACGGCGGTGCCGTGGCGCTGGCCTGGGGGCTGACGCGTCCCGAGGAGACCGCCGCGCTGGTGCTGCTCGCCGCCGTGTCCAAACCCTGGCCCGGCGGGCTCGGCTGGCTCTACAAGCTCACCGGCTCGACCCTCGGCTCGGCGCTGGTGATCCCGATGATCACCGCCTTCGCCCCGAAACGCGCGGTGGAATCCAGCATCGAGGCGATCTTCGCCCCGCAAAGCGCGCCCGCAGGCTATGAGGCGCATATCGGCACCGGCCTGACCCTGCGCCGCACCAGCACCCGCGCCAATGCCCAGCAGGTCACCTCCCTGCGTCCGCATATCGTGGAAATGTCGCAGGATTATCATCGCCTGAAGATGCCCGTCGAGCTGGTCCATGGCAGCGCCGACACGATCGTGCCGCTGCAGATCCACAGCGAACCCTTGCTCAAGGACATCCCCCAGGCCCGGCTCACCCGCCTGCCCGGCATCGGACACATGCCCCATCACGCCAACCCGCAAAGCGTCATCGACGCGATCGACCGCGCCGCGCGGGATGCGGGTTTGCGTCCCCGGCCCTGACCACCCATATTGGACAGATATGGCTGAAGAATTTCCCAGGAGGCCGCATGGACCTGCCCTTTGACGGCGCGATCAGTGCCTATTTCGAGAATGACGCCCCCGAAGCGATCCGCAACGCGATCCGCCGGGCCGACAAGGATGAGATCCTCACCGCCTCCTATCCGCATGGCGAGCGGCTGGCACGCAAGGTCTATGAGCATGAATTCGAGAAGCTGCAGATCGAGCTGGTCAAGCTGCAATCCTGGGTACGCAGCCGCGGCAAACGCATCGTCATGGTCTTCGAGGGACGCGACGCGGCCGGCAAGGGCGGCACGATCGAGCGTTTCCGCCAGAACCTCAACCCGCGTGGCGCCAGGGTCGTCGCGCTGCCCAAACCGAGCGAGACCGAAAGGCAGGAATGGTATTTCCAGCGCTATATCGAACATCTCCCGACGGGCGGCGAAATGGTGTTCTTCGACCGGTCCTGGTACAATCGCGGCGTGGTGGAGAAGGTCTTCGGCTTCTGCACCGACGAGGAGCGCGAACATTTCTTCCAGCAGGTGATCCCCTTCGAAAAGATGCTGGTCGACGACGGGATCCACCTGTTCAAGTTCTGGCTCAACGTCGGGCGCGGCGAACAGCTGCGCCGTATCCTCGCGCGCGAGAGCGATCCGCTGAAGCAATGGAAGCTCAGCAAGATCGACGTCGAGGGCCTGGGCCGCTGGGAGGCCTATTCGAGCGCCATCCGCGAAACGCTGGAGCGCTCCAACAGCCCGCAGACCCCCTGGACGGTGATCCGCTCGGACGACAAGCGCCGCGCCCGCCTGGCGGCGATCCGCATCGTGCTGCACGCCTTTGATTACGACCGCAAGGATGTGAAGGCGATCGGCGCCATCGACCAGCAGATCTGCGGCGGGCCGGGCATCTGGGATGTCTAAACGGGGCTATCACCACGGCAACCTGCGCCAGGCCCTGATCGAGGCGGCGCTGGAACTGATCGAACGCCGCGGCCCGACCGGTTTCACTCTCTCGGAAGCCGCCAAACGGGCCGGGGTGACCCCTGCGGCGGTCTATCGCCATTTCGAGGGCCGCGAGGATCTGATCGCCGAGGCGGCGCTGCAGGGCTACGGGATCTTCGCCGAGCTGATGGAACTTGCCTATGAATCCGGTCAGCCCTCGGCGCTCAAGGCTTTCGAGGCGACGGGCCGCGCCTATCTCGCCTTCGCGCGCAAATATCCCGGCCATTACATCGCGATGTTCGAAAGCGGCATTTCGGTCAATCGCTCGCCGGAGCTCGCCAGCATCTCGAACCGCGCCAATGCGGTGCTCGAACGCGCAGCCAGCGACCTCAGCCAGCATATTCCGGAAGACAAACGCCCGCCCGCATCGATGTTCTCGGCCCATATCTGGGCCATGAGCCACGGTGTCGTCGAGCTTTTCGCGCGCAATTCGCCGGGCCGCGCCTCGCCGTTCCCGCCCGATGACCTGCTCGAAACCGGCATCGGCATCTACCTGCGCGGTCTCGGGCTGGTACGCCCGGACGAATGAACGCTCAGGCCTCTGCCATCTCCCCCAGCACCTGCGCGGCAATCTCAAAGGAGCGCAACCGCGCCGCGTGATCATGGATCTGTCCGGTCAGGATCAGCTCATCCGGCTCGTAGCGCGCAATCAACGCCTGCAATTGCGCCGCGACCATATCCGCCGTGCCGCAGGCCGAGATCCGCAGCGCCTGATCCACCCCTTCGCGAATCCGTGCCCCGAGCGCCGCATCGATATCCGCCACCGGCCGCGGCAGTTTGCCGGGCTGCCCGAGCCGCAACCGCGCGAAGGCCTGCTGTTGCGAACTGCGCAGATAGGCCGCCTCTGCCGCGCTTTCGGCGGCGAAGACATTGACCGCCAGCATGAAACGCGGCGCCGCGAGATCGGCTGACGGTCGGAAATCCCGCCGGTAGATCGCGGCCGCTTCCTCCAGCGCGTCAGGCGCAAAATGCGAGGCAAAGGCATAGGGCAACCCGAAATGCGCGGCCAGCTGAGCGCCGTAGAGCGACGATCCGAGGATCCACACCGGCACCTTGGTCCCGACCCCGGGATGCGCCTGCACCGGCGCACCGGGCTGGGGATCGCCGAGATAGGACATGAGCTCCGCAACGTCATCGGGAAACCGATCGCCCGCCTGCATCCCGCGCCGCAGCGCTCGATAGACCGCCTGGTCCCCGCCCGGAGCGCGCCCCAGCCCGAGATCGATCCGCGGCCCGTGGATCGTCGCCAGCGTGCCGAATTGCTCGGCGATCGCCAGCGGCGCGTGGTTGGGCAACATCACGCCGCCGGCCCCGATCCGAATGGTGTCGGTATGATCGGCGACATGACCCAACAGCACCGATGTCGCCGCCGAGGCGATCCCCGGCATGTTGTGATGCTCGGCCATCCAGAAACGATGATAGCCCCAACGCTCCGCATGGCGCGCCAGGTCGACGGAATTGGCAATCGCCGTGGCGGCATCCGAGCCTTCCGGCACCGGGGCGAGATCGAGAACCGAATAACGCATGACATCTCCTCTGCACCCGGCTGACCTATGCCCTGCACGTCTGCTTTGAAAGCCTCGGGCCCGAAAATATCCGCAGCGGGAGCGCGCGCCGCCCCGCCTCTTCTTACCAAAAATACTCGCCCCGCAGGGTCCGACCGGCACAACGAAAAAGGCCGCCTCCGAAGAAGCGGCCTTTCCCTGATCTGGCAGTAAAGCTTAGCGCTTGGAGAACTGGAAGCTCTTACGCGCCTTGGCCTTACCATATTTCTTCCGCTCGACGACGCGGCTGTCGCGGGTCAGGAAGCCTGCCGCCTTCAGCGCGCCGCGCAGGGACGGATCGTAAAGCTGCAGCGCCTTGGAGACACCATGCTTGACCGCACCGGCCTGACCGGAGAGACCGCCGCCCTTGACGGTGGCAACCACGTCGAACTGGCCTTCGGTATTGGTGATGGTGAACGGCTGGGCCAGGATCATCTGCAGCACCGGGCGTGCAAAATATTCGTTCTGCGGCTTGCCGTTGACGGTGACCTTGCCGGAGCCCGGCTTGATCCAGACACGGGCGACCGCGTCCTTGCGCTTGCCGGTCGCATAGGAGCGACCCAGGCTGTCACGGACCGGCTCACGCGGGGTAAGCTCGGTTTCGGTGCCCTGCACGCCACCGATGTTTTCGGTCACGACGCCTTCCAGGCCTTCGAGTGTTTTGATTTCGTCAGCCATGCTCATGCGCTCCGCGTGTTTTTGGAGTTCATGGACTTCACGTCCAGAACTTCGGGGCTCTGGGCCTCGTGGGGATGTTCGCTGCCAGCATAGACACGCAGGTTGGTCATGATCTGGCGGCTCAGACGGTTGCCCGGCAGCATGCGCTTGACCGCCTGGGTCACGACGCGCTCGGGATGGGCGCCCTCGAGGATCTGCGCCTTGGTGCGCGACTTGATCCCGCCGGGGTGGCCGGTGTGCCAGTAGAAATGCTCTTCGCGCTTGCGACCGGTCATCTGGACCTTGTCGGCATTGATCACGATGACATTGTCACCGCAATCCATGTGGGGCGTGAAGGACGGCTTGTGCTTGCCACGCAGACGCATGGCAATGATCGATGCAAGACGGCCCAGAACGACGCCCTCGGCGTCGATAATGATCCATTTCTTGTCGATGTCTGCCGGTGTTGCAGAGAAGGTTTTCATCGGACATTCCAGTTTCAAAGTGAGGGCGCCGCGCAAATCGGCACGGCGCCTTGGTGATGGGCGGGTTATAAACGACGCTTGCGCCGGGTCAAGCGCCACATTCTCCAGAAAAACATTCCAAAACAACGTGTTATAAATTAGGTATTATATTACCCCACATTCAGACGCTGATCTGCTCCGGCGGATTGTCGAGCAGCATGCGCAGCCGCAGCATCGCCGCCTCGAAGGCCCGCAGCCCGACCTGCCCGTTGACCGCGATGCGCACCGCGTGGGGCGCGCGCCCGTCGCGCAGGGCGAATTCATCGGCCGAACGGATCAGTACCCCCTGGTTCTCGGCTGCCCGACAGAAACCCGCAGCCCGCCAGCCCGGCGGCAGGTGCAGCCAGACAAAGGGCACCTCGCGGTCCCATTGCAGCTCGAAACCGCCGAGGGCATTCACCGCCACCTCGACATAATCGCCGATCCGCGCCCGGCTGCGCTCGGCGATGCGCCTTGTGCCCGGGTCGGTGAGCAGGATCCGCGCCAGCTCGGCCACCGGATAGGCGAGGCCGAAAAACCCATACTCCGCCACCCGGCGCAGGTCGGCGGAACGTCCGGTCGGGGCCAGCGCATAGCCGAAACGGAGCGCCGGGGTCAGGGATTTGGAGATCGACGAGACATGCCAGGTGTTCCCCGGCATCAGCGCGCGATAGCTCGGCACCCGCGGCCGCGCCAGGCCATAGCAATCATCCTCGAGTATCCCCAGACCGAGCCGCCGCGCCACCGCCACGACCGCCTTGCGCCGCTCGTGCGACGTCTGTCCGCCGGTCGGATTCTGCACCTCGGGCGTGGTGCAGAACAGCTGCGCGCCGCTGGTCTTGGCCGCATGTTCCAGCGCATCGGGCAGCACCCCCTGCGCATCCATCGCCACACCGACGACCTCCGCGCGCATGATCTCGGCGGCGCGGCGGAACCCGGCATAGGAAAGATCCTCGACGAGGATCACCGGTTTCGGCCCGCGCAGCGCCGCCTGCATCACCAGGGTGATGGCGCTCTGGCCGCCATGGGCCAGCACGACGTCCTCCTCGACCAGCGCGCCGAGCGGCAGATCGGCCAGCCAGTCAACCACCGCCTGGCGCACCGGGCGATAGGCGTCGCGGGTCGGATAGTTCAAAAGCCCCTCGACCGGCCCCCGCGCAATCTGAACCAGCGCCGCGCGGATCGCCTCGCCCTGCCCCGCATCGGGCAGGCGCGGGCTGAACAGCGACACGACATTCGGCTCGCCCGGCGCGGCGGGTTGCGACCAGACGTCGTCCAGAACTTCGGTGCGCGAGGGCGCGACGAAGGTGCCGCGCCCGACCTCGGCCAGCAGCAGCCCCTCGTCGGTCAGCGCGCCATAGGCCCGCGCCACGGTACCGGGCGTGATTTCGAGCTGCCAGGCGAGTTCGCGCACCGGGGGCAGACGGGCACCGACCGCCAGCTCACCGGAATCGATCGCCGCCCGAATGAGCCGGATCACCCGCTTGTACTTTGGCCCCTCGCCGGAAATCTGCTGCTTCTGCCAAATTGTATCCATTACAATGTTCGCCTAGCCATCTTGTACGGATTTTTGTACCATTTTCATGTAGAGAGATTCAATATTGTGTCAATACAATTCGAAAAGGAAACATCCCATGGCGCGCGCTTTCACCGCTTCGACCGACTTGAGCCTTTCCAACCGGCGCAGCCTGCCGGTTGCGGCACGGCTCGCGGTTCGCTTTGCGGGGATTGCGTCGCTCTGGACCACCCGTCACCGCAGCCGCCGCGCGCTCGGCAAGCTCGAGCCCTGGCAGTTGGAGGATGTGGGACTGACACCGGGACAGGCCGTACGCGAGTCTGCCCGCGTGTTCTGGAAAGCGTAGCACCCTGTCACGCCTGCCAGACACTCTCAAGGGCCGGGTTTTCCCGGCCCATTTTTTTTCGCAACGTCGCTTTATCGGCGGGTCAGACCCCCCGGCGCGGCGGGATCGCATAGGTCAGGCTGGCCCGCGCCACCGGCTCCTCCATCCCCTCGGAATAAAGCATCACATCGCTCACCGAGAGCACTTTCCCGAGCTTCAGCAACCGCCCTTTGGCGATCAGATCGACACCGGCGGCGGGTTTGCGCATGAAGTCGATCGCGCAATTCGTGGTAACCGCCAGCGCCTCGGGCCCGATCATCGCCAGCGTCATCAAATAGGCGGAGACATCGGCCAGCGCGAACATCGACGGGCCCGAGATCGTGCCGCCGGGACGCAGGTGCTTGTGCGTGACGCGCAGCCGCACGGTGATCTCGCCGGGGCACACCTCTTCCACGGCGAAATCCTCCGCGACCTGTTCGAAAACTTCGTGCATGAAGGCATCGAGCGCCTCCGCCTGCATCTTTATCACCATCAAACATCCTCCTGTCGCTTTCCCGCAATTGGCCCGTCACGTGGCGCAAAGGTCAAGCGGCGTCTGTCGCGCCGTTGCGTCGCGGCGTCCGCACCGGCCGAGGCGTCAGTACCGCCCGAGCGGGAAGCGAGATTTTTCGGCATAGGCCTCTGGCAATACCGGCGCAATTGCGGCAATGATGTGATCGGGCCGCAAGGTCTCGACGATTTTGGGTCGCCGCGGGCGGAAGGTCCCTCCAGGTCAGCCTCTCACTGACCGACCGTTCCCGCAGCGGCGACGCCAAAAATCCCGCAGGACGCTCCCCGCGATGCGGCTCTTTCCCTTCCTGATGCGCCACCCTTGCTGTTGCGTCGCGCCGGGTGCTGGCCTACATCGCCTCTATGACAGATAAACTTCACATCATCGGCGGCGGCATGGCCGGGTCCGAAGCGGCCTGGCAGGCCGCCGAAGCCGGGCTGCAGGTCGTCATCCACGAAATGCGCCCCAAGGTCGGCACTTTCGCCCACCAGACCGGGCTGCTCGGCGAGATGGTCTGCTCCAATTCCTTCCGCTCGGATGACAGCGAACAGAACGCCGTCGGCCTGCTGCATTGGGAAATGCGCGCTGCCAACGGGCTGATCATGGCGATGGCAGACAAGCATCGCCTGCCCGCCGGCGGGGCCCTTGCCGTGGACCGCGACCCGTTCGCGGAATCGGTTACCGCGGTGCTGCGTGCGCATGAGAATGTCACCGTCGAGGAGGGCGAGATCACCGAGCTGCCGCGCGACGGGCATTGGATCATCGCGACCGGGCCGCTGACCTCCGGCGCCCTTGCCGAGGCGATCGCCGCCGAGACCGGCGCCGACGCGCTGGCGTTTTTCGACGCCATCGCGCCGATCGTTCATTTCGAGTCGATCGACATGGACAGGGCGTGGATGCAGTCGCGCTATGACAAGGGCGAGACCGAGGAAGAGCGCACGGCCTATCTCAACTGCCCGATGGACAAGCATCAATACGAGGATTTCATCGACGCCCTGCTGGGTGCGGACAAGACCGAGTTCCGCGAGGGCGAGACCGCCAATTACTTCGACGGCTGCCTGCCGATCGAGGTAATGGCCGAACGCGGCCGGGAAACGCTGCGCTTCGGTCCGATGAAACCGGTCGGCCTGACCAATGCCCATGCGCCGACGGACAAGCCCTATGCCGTGGTGCAGCTGCGCCGCGACAACAAGCTGGGCACGCTCTATAACATGGTCGGCTTCCAGACCAAGATGAAGTACGGCGCGCAAACCGATGTTTTCAGACGTATTCCCGGACTGGAGAATGCCCAGTTCGCGCGGCTTGGCGGGATCCATCGCAATTCCTTCATCAATTCACCCCGCCTGCTTGACGCGCAGATGCGGCTGCGCAGCCAGCCTCATATCCGCTTTGCCGGACAGATCACCGGCGTCGAAGGCTATGTCGAGAGCGCCGCCATGGGGTTGCTCGCCGGGCGCATGGCGGTTGCAGAAATGCTGGGCCGACCGCTGCCACCGCCGCCCGAAACGACGGCGATGGGCGCGCTCATGACCCATATTACCGGCGGTGCCGATGCCAGGACCTTCCAGCCGATGAACGTCAATTTCGGGCTCTTCCCGCCGGTGGAGGGGCTGAAAGGCGGCCGCCGTGGCCGCAAGGACCGCTACAAGGCCTATACCGACCGCGCCAAGGCCGACTGGCAGGGCTGGCTGGAAAGTTAAGACTGGACGAAGTGCCGTTTGCTTTCTAGCCTGTAGGCATGAGCGACAAGATGAGCGACAAGTTTCTCGACCGGGCCTATAACATCCGGGACCCCAACGCGATCCATCAGCTTTATGACGCATGGGCCGCGAGTTACGAGGCGGAAGTGGGCGAAAATGGTTACGCCGCCCCGGCCCGCTGCGCTGCCGCGCTTTCCCGTTTCGTTGATGACAAGGACCAACCGGTGCTCGATTTCGGCTGCGGCACCGGGCTCTCCGGCCTGGCTCTGCGGATGGCCGGTTTCAACGTCATCGACGGCTATGACGTCTCGTCCGAAATGCTGGTGCAGGCGCAGAGCAAGATGATCTATCGCCATCTCGAGAAGATCGAACCGGGCGCCGAGCTCACCCATGAACCGGGCAAATATGCGGCCATTGCCGCGATCGGGGTGATCGGGCGCGGCGCGGCGCCGATCTCGGTCTTCGACATATTGATGCACGGGCTCGGCAAAGGCGGCAAGCTGGTCTTCACGTTCAATGACCATGCGTTGGAGGACAAGGCCAACGAAGGCCGTTTGAATGAATGGACCGATTGCGGCGCCGCGCATCTGCTCTATCGTGACTATGGGCCGCACATGCCCGGAATCAACCTGAACTCCAACGTGTATGTGGTTGAGAAGGCTTGATTTTCACAACAAGGTTTGCCCCGTCACCGACCGGGCCGCTGCATCTTGGCCATGCCTATTCGGCGCTGTTGGCCCATGATCTTGCGCGGGCATCAGGCGGGCGTTTCCTGCTGCGGATCGAGGACATAGACCGCGCCCGCGCGCGTCCCGAATGGGAGGCGCAGATCTACGAGGACCTCGCCTGGCTCGGTATCGACTGGCCCGAACCGGTGATGCGGCAATCCGGGCGTCTGCCGGTCTATCACGCGGTTCTGCAGGATCTCTGGGAGCGGAATGCCGTTTTCGCCTGCCACTGCACCCGCCGTGACATTGCCGAGGCCGCCAATGCGCCGCAGGAAGGGGCGACGATACTGGGACCGGATGGGATCGTCTATCCCGGCACCTGTCGCGGGCGACGCTGCGGCGACGGTGAGACGGCAATCCCGACACAGGCGGCGTTGCGGCTCGACATGGGGGCGATCGCCGAAGGTGCTGCGAAGGCCGAGCCGCTGGGGTTCCACGAGGCGGGTTGCGGCCCGGATGGACAAAGCGGATGGATCGGTTTCACCTTCGAAGAGCTGTGCCGCGATATCGGCGATGTGGTGCTGTCGCGGCGGGACATGGGCACGTCCTACCACCTCTCCGTGGTACTCGATGACGCGGCACAGGGGATCACCCATGTCTTGCGCGGGCAGGATCTTTTCGAGGCGACGAAGATCCATGTGGTGCTGCAGCGGCTGCTCGGCCTGCCGACACCGATCTACAACCACCACAAGCTGATCCGCGACGAAGCCGGGCGGCGGCTCGCCAAACGCGACGACGCGCGCGCCATCTCCCTGTACCGCAGCGAAGGCCGAACGCCTCAGGATATACGAAAGATGGTAGGACTTTAGCGGCGGTACCTCATGTTATTCGCCGGTCATGGGTTCCTGCGTTTCCCGCACCTCTCCATCCTCGACCTTGCTGTAGAAACAGCTGCGTCGCCCGGTATGACAGGCCGGGCCGGTCTGGTTCACCTGCAAGAGCAGACAGTCGCGGTCACAATCAAAGCGTAGTTCGACGAGCTCCTGCACATGGCCGCTGGTGGCGCCCTTGACCCAGAATTCCTGCCTCGAGCGGCTCCAATAGGTGACCTGCCCGCTTTCAAGCGTCCGTGCCAGGCTCTCGGCGTTCATCCAGGCCATCATCAGCACTTCACGGCTCTGCGCATCCTGTGCGATGACCGGAATCAGCCCGGCGTCGTTATAGGTCAGGCTCTGGGGGTCGAATTCCATGACGGCTCCTTGGTGGAAAGCTTTTGCATCTGCGGCGCTGCAGCTTATGTAGGCAGTGACAGCGAAAGGGAACAGGCAAAGGATTTCCGATGTCCAGCGAAAACGATCTGATCAAACTCTATTCGGCACGGATCCTGGCACTGGCCGCCGATATCCCGCATCTCGGTCGGCTGGATGAACCTGACGCCAGCGTGACCCGACGCTCGCCGCTCTGTGGCTCCACCGTGACGGTCGATGTGAAGACGCGGGACGGGGTGCTGACCGGGCTCGGTCAGGATGTGAAAGCCTGCGCGCTCGGTCAGGCAGCGGCGGCCGTGGCCGGTGCGGCTGCCCCGGGGGCTAGTCTTGCCCAGATCGAGACGGCGCGCAACCAGCTGCGCGCGATGCTGAAAGACCAGGGTCCGGTGCCGGACGCGCCCTTTGACGGGTTTGAAGTGCTGAGACCGGCCGTGGCCTACAAGAACCGCCATGCCTCCATCCTCCTGGCGATCGAGGCAATCACCGAGGCGATGCAACAAGCCAGCGCCGGGGCTTCGGCGGATGTCGGAAAGTCCTGACCCGGCTGTTCCAAGGGCCCGGTCCGAAGCCGGATACTGAACGGCACGGCGCATGGGCACCTCCGCTATCCTGCGAAAAAAACGCCGCACATCCGTGGGAGGATGGCGGCGCAGGTGTAGCGTGCTCATGTGGGACCCGGTATCCTGGCTCCGCGAGACAACGGATCCGTCACAGGACAGGCGAGACCTGACGGATGCATCGGTTTGGGACAGATGCAGGCCAGACCGGCATGAGAGCGCAGGCAGAAGTCAGACAAAGATCGGCAGATGCAATCCGACAAGCAGCATCACCATTAGAGCCGCGGCGCCGGCGGCGTCCTGCAACAGGGTCGCCTGCGAGCGCGCCACGATGGATTTGAGAAAGTTGAACGTTGTCATTGTGAACCTCCGATCTCTGTTGCCTCTTTGTTCTCATTTCGACCGCGTTCTGTAAAGAACTTTTTGAGAACAAAAGCGAACAAATGGGGCGGTTGTTCGTTAACCCACTGAAATCAAACGAATGGCCTCGTCCTGCCGCATCAGCCAGAGCAGCATCCGTGCCGCCTGCCCGCGCTCGCCCTGCAACCTCGGGTCCTGTGCCAGCAGGCTGCGGGCATCCGATTGTGCGATGGCCATCAACCCGGCCTGCCGTTCGAGATCCGCCACCCGAAACCGCGGCACGCCGGATTGCGCAGTGCCGATGAGATCGCCGGTGCCACGCATCTGCAAATCCGTCTCGGCGATCCGGAACCCGTCCTCGGTCTCGCGCAGGACTTCGAGCCGCCGTCTTCCGGTCTCGTTCAGCGGCGGCTGATACATCAGCAGACAGGTCGAGGCACCCTCGCCGCGCCCGACGCGGCCGCGCAGCTGGTGGAGCTGCGCCAGCCCGAAGATCTCCGCCCGCTCGATGACCATGATCGTGGCATTGGGCACGTCGACCCCGACCTCGATCACCGTGGTGGCGACCAGAACCTGCGTGCACCCCTCCTGAAAGGCGCGCATCGCCGCGTCCTTCTCCGACGGCAGCATCTGGCCATGGACCAGCCCGACCACCCCCTCGCCAAGCGCCGCGCGCAGGCGTTTGAAACGCTCCTCGGCGGCGATGAGATCGCTGACCTCGCTCTCCTCGACCAGCGGGCAGACCCAATAACATTGCCGCCCCTCGGTTATGGCCGCGCGCAGCCGCGCGATCACCTCGTCGATCCGTTCGGTGCTGATCATCGCCGTGCGGATCGGCTGACGCCCCGGCGGTTTCTCGTCGAGGATCGACACGTCCATGTCGCCATATTGCGCCAGCGCCAAGCTGCGCGGGATCGGCGTGGCGGTCATCACGAGGATATCGGCCTGACGGCCCTTCTGTCCCAGTTCGAGCCTCTGGCGCACGCCGAAGCGATGCTGCTCGTCAACCACCGCCAGGCGCAGGTCATGGAACGTGACATCGGCCTGAAACACCGCATGGGTGCCGACCAATATCTGAATGTCGCCGCGCTGCAAGGCGTCGAGCTTCGCCTTGCGCTCGGTGCCCTTGTCGCGCCCCGTAAGGATCTCCAACACCACCCCGGCCTGCTCGGCCAACGGGCGCAGACCCTGCAGATGCTGACGGGCGAGGATTTCGGTCGGGGCCATCAACACGCCCTGCCCGCCCGCCTCGACCGCCCGCAGCAGCGCCATGAAGGCGACCAGTGTCTTGCCCGCCCCGACATCGCCCTGCAGCAGCCGGTTCATGCGGTTCTGCCCGGCCATGTCGGAGGTGATCTCCTCTATCGCGCGCTGCTGTGCGCCGGTCGGGGCATAGGGCAGTGCCGCAAGAATACGCGCCTGCAGATGACCGTCGCCGGTGCTGGCGCGGCCCTTCTTGCGCCGGTCGCGCTGCCGGGCGAGGGCCAGGGTGATCTGATGGGCCAGCAATTCGTCATAGGCAAGCCGTTCCCGCGCCGGGGCGGTTGCAGCGATATCGGCCAGCGATTGCGGATCATGCGCGCGCCGCAGCGCCTCGGCAAAGCCCGGCCATCCCGTCTGCTGGCGCTGGCCGGGATCGATCCATTCGGCGAAATCCGGCACCCGGGTCAGAGCACAGCGCGTCGCCTTGTACATCAGCTTCTGTGTCAGGCCGCTGGTCAGCGGATAGACCGGCTCGAAACGCGGGATCTCGGTGCCCTGCTCCTCCGGCACGGCGAAATCGGGATGAACCATCTGCGCCATGCCATCAAAGAGCTCGACCCGGCCCGAAACGATGCGCCGTGCGCCCTCGGGCAATTGCCGCTGCAGGTAATCGCCCCGGGCATGGAAATAGACCAGCTGGAAACTGCTCTGCGCGTCTTCGACCTGGATGCGATAGGCACCGCCCTTGCCGCTCGGCGGCCGGTGGCGACCGATCGTGACCGCCACGGTCAGCACCGTCGGCAGCACCGCTTCCCTGACACTGTCGCTGAGCTGCCGGTCGATGCCCGAATGCGGCAGGGTAAACAACAGGTCGCGCGGTGCCTGCACCCCGAGCTGCCCGAGCAGCTGCGCGCTTTTCGGCCCGACGCCCGGCAGGGTCTCAAGCCCCGCGAAAAGGGGGTAAAGAGGCTCGGGACGCCCGCTCATGCCTCGCCGATCAGGGCCAGCCAGCCGTCCTCATCGATGATCTCGACGCCGAGATCCGCCGCCTTCTTCTCTTTCGATCCCGACCCCGGCCCGGCGATCAGCAGGTCGGTCCTGGCGCTCACCGAACCGGAAACCTTGGCGCCGAGCCGCTCGGCCCGGGCCTTGGCCTCCGCGCGGGTCATCTTCTCCAGACTGCCGGTGAAGACCAGGGTCTTTCCGGTGACGGGGCTGCCGCTGGTATCGGGACGTTCGGCGGGGATCACCTCGAGCTCCGCGACCAGCCGGTCGATCGAGGCGCGCTCGGCCTCCTGCGCGAAGGCATTGACGAGCGAGCCGGCCATCACCGCGCCGACGCCGTCGATCCCGATCAATTCCTCCCAGGCGGGGCCCTGCCGATCCTGCGCGGCGCGCACCGCCTGCTCGACCGCTTCCCAGCTGCCGTAATGCAGGGCGATCAGGTTCGAGGCCGATTCCCCGACATGGCGGATGCCGAGTGCGAAGATCAGCCGCGCCAGCGAAATGCGCCGCTTGTCCTCGATGGCCTGGAATAGCTTGGCGGCAGATTTGGCCCCCCAGCCCTCGCGGTTCTTCAACTGCTGCACGCCACTGCCGAAGCGCGCGCGCAGAGTGAAGATATCCGCCGGTTCGCGGATCCAGCCATCGCCATGGAATTGCTCGACCTGCTTGGCGCCGAGACCATCGATGTCAAACGCCGCGCGGGACACAAAATGTTTCAGCTTCTCGACCGCCTGCGCAGGACAGATCAACCCGCCCGAACAGCGGCGCACCGCATCGCCGGGCTCACGAACGGCATCACTGCCGCATTCCGGACAGAGGGTCGGAAAGGCATAGGGCCTGCTGTCCGCCGGCCGCCTGGCGAGGTCCACGTCCGAGATCTTTGGGATCACGTCACCGGCCCGGTAGACCTGCACCCAGTCGCCGACGCGGATATCCTTGCCGCCGCGGATCTGCTCGCCCTTGCTGTCGAGCCCCTTGATGTAATCCTCGTTGTGCAGCGTCGCGTTGGAGACCACGACCCCGCCGACCGTCACCGGGGAAAGCCGCGCCACCGGAGAGAGCGCGCCGGTCCGCCCGACCTGGATGTCGATCGCCTCGAGCCGGGTCCAGGCGAGCTCGGCAGGAAATTTATGCGCCAGCGCCCATCGCGGCGTGGTGGAGCGAAACCCGAGCCGCTCCTGCAGCGCCAGGTCATCGACCTTATAGACCACCCCGTCGATATCATAATCGAGCGTCGCGCGCTGTTCCTCGATCCGCGCGTAATGGGTCAGCATCTCCGCCGGACCGTCGCACAGCGCGGTGAGCGGATTGGTGGTGAAACCGAGCGTATCAAGACGCGCGATGGCGGCGCTCTGCCGCTCGCCCAGCGGTTGTGACAGCGCGCCCCAGCCATAGGCAAAGAAGCGCAGGGGCCGGTCGCGGGTGATCTCCGGATCGAGCTGGCGCAGCGACCCGGCCGCGGCATTGCGTGGATTGGCGAAGGTCTTGCCGCCGCGTTCCTGCTGACGCGCGTTGAGCGCCGCAAAATCGGCGCGACCCATATAGACCTCGCCGCGCACTTCCAGCAGCTCCGGCGCACCGTAAAGCCGCTGGGGAATATCGGCGATGGTGCGCGCATTGGCGGTGACATTCTCGCCCACCGCGCCGTCGCCGCGCGTCGCCGCCTGCACCAATTGGCCCGCCTCATAGCGCAGCGAAAGCGACAGCCCGTCGATTTTCGGTTCCGCCGTATAGGCCAATGGCGCATCGCCGGGAATGCCGAGATATTTCCGGATCCTTGTGTCGAATTCGCCGATCTCCCCGGCATCGAATGCGTTGGCGAGCGACAGCATCGCCTGCGCATGGGTGACCTTGGAAAACCCCTCCGCCGGTGCCGCCCCGACCTGCTCGCTGGGGCTGTCGGAACGTTTCAGATCCGGAAACCGCGCCTCGATCGCGCCATTGCGCCGTTTCAGCGCATCATATTCGGCATCGCTGAGCTCCGGCGCATCCTGACGGTGATAGGCCTCATCTGCCGCCGCGAGCGCCGACGCCAGCCGCGCCAATTCCGCCGCTGCCTGTTCCCGCGTCAGCGCCTCTATCTCGATCTGGGATGTCAAGAACCCGCCTCCGGACCTGTCGTTTCGCCCTTCTAGATAGGCGGCACGGCAGGACAGGTCCAGCGGCTTTCGCCCGGCTCAGGCTCCCATGGCGAGACGCTGCGGATCGTCAAGCGCCAGCGGTTCGGGATCGCGCAGCACATAGCCCCGCCCCCAAACCGTCTCGATGTAATTCTCCCCGTCCGTGGCCAGGCTCAGCTTCTTGCGCAGTTTGCAGATGAACACGTCGATGATCTTCAGCTCAGGTTCGTCCATGCCGCCATAAAGATGGTTGAGGAACATTTCCTTGGTCAGCGTTGTCCCCTTGCGCAGCGACAGAAGCTCGAGCATCTGGTACTCCTTGCCGGTCAGATGCACGGTCTTGCTGTCGACGCTGACCGTCTTGGCATCGAGATTGACCGAGATCTTGCCGGTGTCGATCACCGATTGCGAATGCCCCTTGGAACGTCGGATGATCGCATGGATCCGCGCCACCAGCTCCTCGCGGTGGAAGGGCTTGGTCAGATAATCGTCGGCGCCGAAGCCGAAGCCCTTGATCTTGTTCTCCGTATCGTCGGCGCCGGAGAGGATCAGGATCGGCGTTTCGATCCGCGCCAGGCGCAGCTGGCGCAGCACATCATGGCCATGCATATCCGGCAGATCGAGATCGAGCAGGATCAGATCGTAATCATAGAGCTTGGCCAGATCGATCCCCTCTTCCCCGAGATCGGTCGCATAGACGTTGAGATTGGCATGGGTCAGCATCATCTCGATGCTCTTTGACGTGGTCGGATCATCTTCTACTAACAGGACACGCATTCAAATTCTCCACATCATCAATTTTGAGCTGTAACAGATCGTGAATAGAATAGGTTAATCACACGTAAACGATGCATCGTTAATACACTGGCAACTTAAAGTTGTCTATATTTTTGCAATGCAGTCGCCTTCAACGCCCCCTCGCCATGTTCCGAAACCGCCCGGACCCATTCCATGAATTCCTCCTCGCTGATCTGGTATCGCTCGAGCGCCGCCGACTGGCTGATCAGCCCGTAGATCACGCCGCGCACCACCGCGGCCTTGCGCGAGGCCACCCAGCGGCAAGTATCGCCCGGCGGCAGATCCGCCCGCGTCATGACGCTGCCATCGGCGAGGGTGATCGCCCGTGGCCCGGCTACTTTTTTCAGATACATGATCTCGTCCGATCTTTTACCGCGACGAATCTTGCGCCCCGGCACTTAACGTGAGATGAAGCCGACCCTTGTGAGTGGCTCGTATTTTCCTATATTCCACGACAAACCCCGGAGACCGCCCCATGCCGCTCGACCAGACACCGCCGCTCAATTCCCTGGGCTTCGCCAAGGCGCCCGCCGACACCCGTGTCGTCGTGGCCATGTCGGGCGGGGTGGACAGTTCGGTCGTCGCCGCGATGCTCGCCGAGGAGGGCTATGACGTGGTCGGTGTCACCCTGCAGCTCTACGATCACGGCGCCGCTCTGGCCAAGAAGGGCGCCTGCTGTGCCGGGCTCGACATCCACGATGCGCGCCGGGTGGCCGAAAAGATGGGCTTTCCCCATTACGTGCTGGATTACGAGAACGTCTTCAAGGACGCGGTGATCGACGAATTCGCCGAAAGCTATCTCGGCGGTGCCACGCCCGTGCCCTGCATCCGCTGCAACGAGCGGGTGAAATTCAAGGACCTGCTGGAGACGGCAAAGGATCTCGAAGCCGATTGCATGGCCACCGGCCATTACATCCAGCGCAAGATCGGCACGACCGGCGCCGAGCTGCATTGCGCCGCCGATGCCAACCGCGACCAGAGCTATTTCCTGTTCTCCACCACAGCCGAACAGCTCGATTACCTGCGCTTCCCGCTCGGCCACCTGCCGTCCAAGGACGACACCCGGGCGCTGGCGGAGAAATACGGGTTGACGGTGGCCAACAAGCCCGACAGCCAGGACATCTGCTTCGTGCCCAACGGCGATTACGCCGCGGTGATCCGCAAGCTGCGCCCCGAAGCTGCCGATCCCGGCCAGATCGTCGATACCGAGGGCAATGTGCTCGGCGATCATGAGGGCGTGATCCACTACACCATCGGCCAGCGCCGCGGTCTCGGCATCGGCGGGCTCGCCGATCCGCTTTACGTGGTCAGGCTCGACCCGAGCCGCAAGGAGGTCGTCGTCGGCCCAAAATCCATGCTCGCCACGCGCACGATCCCGGTCAAGGAGATCAACTGGCTTGGCGATGCGCCGCTCACCTCGCGCAGCGAATGGCCAATTGCCGTGCGGGTGCGTTCCACCCGCCCGCCGCGCGACGCGATCCTGCGGCCCCTGTCGGACAGCACGGCGGAGGTCGAATTGCTGACTCCGGAAGAAGGTGTCTCGCCGGGTCAGGCCTGCGTCTTCTATGACCCCTACAGCAGCCGTATCTTCGGCGGCGGCTGGATTCACCGCGGCTGAGACCCGTCACCGACGTTTCTTCTGACGATAAATACCTCAGGGAGTTTGAGGGACAGCGTCCCTCATCCCACCGGGCTCTGCGCTGCCTTTCCGCAGCCCTCGAGCACCGCCCGCGCCGCGCGCAGTCCTGGTGCCTCCCCGCCGCGGCCGAGCCGCTGCATGGTCAGCGCCATGGCCTGCTGCTGCACCTGCGGCGCATCGAGCAGTTTCAGCACCGCCTGTGAAATCGGCCCGGGCCGGCAATTGGCGCCGATGAATTCCGGCACCGCGCGTGTATCGGAGACGAGGTTGACCAGGGTTACCGTATCGACGCGCAGCAGCCGGCCGATGATCTGGCGACTGATCCAGTTCATGTCATAGGCGATCACCATCGGCGTATCCGCAGCGGCCAGCTCCAGCGAGACGGTGCCCGAGGCGGCGAGTGCCGCATCCGCGGCACGGAATGCGGCGCGCTTCTCGGTCTCAGGCGCGACACCGGCGGTGGGGTCGAGCACCAGCGGCTGCCCGGCCCAGGTACGTGTTGCCCTTTTGACCTCCGCGAGGACGGATTCTGCCGCGGGCACCACGACCCGCAGCTCGGGACGCGCTTCGGCAAGCCGCGCCACCACCTGCTGGAACACCGGCGCCAGCCGCGCCACCTCGCTGCGCCGGGAGCCGGGCAGCACCAGCAGCAGCGGCGCGTCACCGAGCCCATGAGACGCGCGGAAGGCCGCGGCCTGTGCGTCGGATGCCACCGGCTCCGCGACCACCGGATGACCGACGAAATCGCAGCGCATCCCGGCCGCCTCCATATAGGGCGGCTCGAAGGGAAACAGGGCCAGCACATGATCGACCCAGCGGGCCATCTTCTCGGCCCGTCCCGGGCGCCAGGCCCAGACCGTCGGGGCGACGTAATGCACGATGCGGATCCGCGACTTTTCCCGCACCCGGCGGGCCACGCGCAGCGAGAAATCGGGGCTGTCGATGGTGACCAGCACATCGGGCTGCATCTCCAGCACCGCCGTCGCCGTCTCGTCGATCCGCGCCATCAGCGCCCGGTAGCGCGGCAGGATCTCGGCCAGGCCCATGACGCTCAATTCGCTCATGTCAAAGCGGCTGACCAGCCCCTGGGCCTGCATCCGCGCACCGCCGATCCCGTCGAATGTCACGTCCGGGCAGAGCAGTTTCAGCCCCGCCATCAACGCCCCCCCGAGATTGTCTCCCGAAGGTTCGCCCGCCAGGATGAAGACTTTCATGCCCCGTCTCCCGGGCGGGACCAGAGCACCAGCCCGTATTCATCCGCCAGCGCCACGCAGCGGTCGCGTTCGAGGATGATCACATCTCCGGCGGCAACGACGATCCCCGCCAGCCCGGCGCGATGCGCGGCGCGGATCGTGCCCGGCCCGATCGTCGGCAGGTCGATCTCGCGGATCTGCCCCTTTTTCGGCCCCTTGCAGAGGATGGCGGCGCTGTCGCGTGCCGGTGCCGGGAGGGTCGCGAGCAGATGATCGGTGCCGCCCATGGTTTCGACCCCCAGCACCTGCGCGCGGCCGATGACACAGCATTGACCGATATCGAGTGCGGCCAGCCCGTCGAGCACCGCCGCCCCGCGCACCGCATCGCGCCGCATCTGGTCATCGGGCTGGCGTTTGCTCAGCACCCCGGCCAGGCTCAGCAGATCGGGCAGCAGCGTATCGGCGCCGCGCAGGATGAATCCCGCCTCCTCGAAAATCTGCCGGATCACCAGCAAGGCCCCGTTATCCCCCGCGGCCAGCGCCTTCTGGAACAGCGGGACCAGCGGCGCGGTCGCCGCATCGAGCCGCGACGGGTCGAGCCGCGGTCGGCTGATCGCGCCGCACAGACACACTTCGCGCACGCCGCGCGCCTTCAATTCGACAAGCAGCGAGCCCAGGGTTTCCAGCCGGAAATCGAGATCGGGGACAAGCCCCTCGGGTGCGGCCCCCTCATAGGCGCAGACTAGCGGCGGGACGGCCTGGGCGGCGGCCAGTGCCGCGGGCAGGTCGCCCTGCCCCGCGATCAGGGCCAGGCTCATTTCGGGGTCAGGAAATGGCGGCCGGTATCGGCCATGACGAAATCGACGATCTCGCGCACGTAATCGCTGCCGGTCTCGTCGCCGAGCTTCTGGGCGCGATCGTGGAAGGTGCCCTCGCCCTGCGCCAGCATCTGGAAGGCGGCGCGCAGCGCGGTGATGTCGGCGCGGGTCACGCCCCGGCGTTTCAGCCCGACGAGGTTGAGCCCGTCGAGCGCGCCGCGCGGCGCCTGCACCAGCCCATAGGGGATCACGTCATTGGTGACCATCGTCACCGCCCCGATGATCGCGCCACGCCCGATGCGCACGAACTGGTGGATGCCCGACAACCCGCCGATGATCACGTCATCCTCAAGCACGCAATGCCCGGCCACGGCGGCGGAATTGACCACGATCACCCGATCGCCGATCAGCGCATCATGGGCGATATGGCAGCCGGCCATGAACAGCCCGTCATCGCCGATCCGGGTCAGCCCGCCACCGCCCTGGGTGCCGCAATTCATCGTCACATGCTCGCGGATGCGGTTGCGCCTGCCGATCCGCAACCGGCTTGCCTCTCCCTTGAATTTCAGATCCTGCGGAATCTCCCCGATCACCGCGAAGGAGAAGATCACCGTGCCTTCCCCGATCTCGGTGCGGCCGGTCACCACGACATGGCTTTTCAGCTCGACATCGGCGCTGAGCACCACATCCTTGCCGACGAGGCAGAAGGGCCCGACCCGGGCCGAGGGATCGATCTTCGCGCCCTCTTCGATCACCGCGCTGGGATGGATATTGTCCATCTCAGGACAGGTCCATCATCGCGGTGAATTCCGCCTCGGCGGCCATCTCGCCCTCGACCGTGGCGACGCCGCCGAAGCGCCAGACCTTGCCGCCGGGCTTGCCGCGCAGGGTCTTCAGCCGCATCTCCAGCACATCGCCGGGGCCGACCTTGCGGCGGAACTTGCATTTGTCGATCGCCATGAAATAGACCTTCATATCCTTGTCGGCCATCTTCAGCGTCACCCCGACCATCACCGCGGCGGTCTGCGCCATCGCCTCGATGATCGTCACGCCCGGCATGATCGGATTGCCGGGGAAATGCCCCTGGAAATGCGGCTCGTTCATCGTGACGTTCTTGATCCCCAGCGCGGTCTCGCAGCCGTCGATCTCGACAACCTTGTCCACCAGCAGAAACGGGTAGCGATGCGGCAGGATGCGCTGGATCAGGCTGATATCGGCGCTGTGGAGCTCTTTGGTCATGAAGGGTCCTGTATTATCCAAGGGCTTTGACATGGCTACCAATTCCGGCGACCCGGGGCAAGCATGGCGCACCCGGTCAGGGGGTCACATCGGTGCCCCGGCCGAGCGTCTCGTCAAGCCGGTCAATGGCCTCATCGGTGATGTCGATGGCGTTGGCCGAGACGAAAACCGAGCGCAGATCCAGCACCACCGCGGCCCCGGCATCGGCCATAAGGCGTTCGAGCACCGGCGCGGCGGCATTGAGGAAGACGCCCCGCTCATCGCCGAAAATCTGGTTCAGCTCGCGGCTCTTGGCGGCCTGGGCCTGGCGGATCTTCTGCACTTTCTGATCGAAGGCATCCGCGGCCTCGCGGAATTTCTCCGGCGTCATGGCATTGCGCTTCTCGGTCAGGATCTTTTCCTCGGCCTCGAGATCGGCCTCGATCTGCCGGTTCTCGGCCGAGAGCGCCGCGCTCTTCTGCTCGATCTCCTGCGCCACCCGTCGGCCGAAGGCGCTTTCCTGAAACACCCGGTCTGAATCGATGGTCAGGATCGGGCTGACGATGCTGCCGCGCGACAGATCCGCCGCGCGCGCGACATCGCCCCTGCCCGGTTCCGCCTGCTGCTGCGCCTGAAGCGGGGCCGCGCCCTGCACGGGCACGCTCAGCATCAGGACGGCGAACAGGAGCCGCATCGGGCGCTTGGCGCGGCGCGGCATATGCAGCTCAGAACTGGGTCTGCAACGTGACCTCAAAGCGCTGTTCCTTGTCGAACTCCTCCTTGCGCAGCGCGTCGGAGACGTTGAACTGCAGCGGACCGACCGGCGTGTCCCAGAAGACCGAGAAGCCGATCACATGGCGGAACGAGCCGGATTCCCCGACCACATCGCCGCCCGCGAGGTTGACGTCGCTCAGATCCCAGAGATTGCCGACATCATAAAAGACCCCGCCAGAGATCCCGTATTCCTCAGGCAGGCCGAGCGGGAACTGCGCCTCGAATTTCGCCACGACGAAGAGATTGCCGCCGAGCGGGTCATCCGCGCCGTTGCTGAGATCGCGCGGACCGATGCCGCCGGGCTCGAAGCCGCGCATGATCGACGGGTTCAGCACGAAACGGTCGGTCACCCGGTTGTTGCCCGAATTCCACGACAGGCCGCCGCCTTCGAGCGTGGCGCGCAGGGTCACGTCCTCGTTAAAGATCTTCTTCTCGCCGATGACCTTCGCGGTGGTCTTGACGTATTTGCTGTCACCGCCGAGCCCGGCGAAATCCTGTCCGAACTGGAACAGCACACCGGCCGTCGGGTCGAGCCCGGTAACGCGGGTGTCATAGGTATATTGGTAGCCAAGCGCCGATGACAGCTGCTCTCCGGCGTCGATGTCGTCCTGGATGACATTGCCGACCTCGGTGCCGCTGTCCCGCGCGATCAGCTCGCTCTGCTCGGCGGTATAGCGCAGTTGCAGGCGGCCGTTCTCGCTGACCGGGAAGCCGAGGCTCGGCTGCAGGATCAGCCGCTCGCCGTCATAGCTGGCGAAGGAGGAATTGGTCTCCGCATAATCGAGCTTCAGCCCGAAGGAAACCTTCCGCCCGAGCAGCGCCGGTTCGACGAAGGTCAGCCCGTAGCGCGTGGCCTCCGACGCGGTCGATACCGCCAGCGACAATTTCTGCCCCCGGCCAAGGAAGTTCTGTTCGGCGAAGCTGACCGCGACGCCGACGCCGTCGTTGTTCGAATAGGAACCGCCGAAATTCAGCGAGCCGGTGGGTTGTTCGACCACATCGACATCGACGATCACCTGTTCGGGGCTCGAACCCTGGCGCGCGTTGACCTCGGCGGTCTCGAAATAGCCCAGGGCGCGGATGCGCTCGGCGGATTGGCGGATCTCGCGCGGGTTGAAGGGATCGCCCTCGACGGAATCGAACTGGCGCCGCACCACCCGGTCGAGCGTGGTGGTATTGCCCTCGATGTCGATCCGCTCGACGAAGATCCGCTCACCGCGGCTGATGACATATTCGACATCCAGCGTCAGGTTGCGCTCGTTGCGGGTGATCCGCGGCTCGACGCGCATGAAATCGACCCCGTCCCGGATCGCCTGCCGCTCGAGCCGGGCGATGTCGGTCTCCACCAGCGAGGGCGAATAGACGACGCCGGGGCGGACCTTGACGATATCGCGATAGGCATCGGCATTCACGCCCGGCATCTGCGAGACCAGCGTCACGTTGCCGAAGCGGAATTGCTGGCCTTCCTGGATGTTGTAGGCGACGAAATAGCCGTCGCGCTCCTTGGTCAGCTGGGCGTTCACCCCGGTGACGCGCATATCGACATAACCACGCGACAGGTAGAAATCGCGCAGCATCTGCTTGTCGATATCGACGCGGCCTTCCACGAAAGTATCGCGCCGCACGAGGCGGCGGAACAGCCCGGCCTGTTTGGTGCCGAGCACCCGACGCAGGCGGGAATCTGAATATTTGCGGTTGCCGACGAAGCTAAGCCGCTCGATCTCGATATTGTCGCCCTCGAAGATCTCGAACACCAGATCAACGCGATTCTGGTCGCGCTTGATGATCCGCGGCTGCACCCGGGCCGACAGGCGCCCCTCGTTGCTATAGGCTTCGGAGATCGCGACAGCATCCTGTTCGGCCTGGCTCGGGTTGAACACCCGGCGCTCGTCGGAATCGATCAGCGCGCGCAGCGCTTCGTCCTTGATGCGCCGGTTGCCCTCGAAGCTGATCCGGTTCAGTGTCGGCAATTCCACGACCTGAATGCGCAGCGTGCCGCCCCGCGGCTCGATGCTGACGCTTTCGAAAAGACCGGAATTCTGCAGGTTCTGATAGGCATCGTTCAATTGCCCGCCGGAAACCGGCTGGCCGCGTCTGATTCCGGCACGGGCCAGAATGGCGCTGTCGCCAACCCTTTGATTGCCGTCGATTTCGACCGTATTGAACACATATTCCTGCGCCCAGGCCTCCGGCGCAGGCACCAGCCAAGCGACTGATAACATGACAGAAAGGGAGAGCCCTTTGAATGTTCTGGTGAATTTTTCGCAGCCTGCCCGCTCGGAGGGCTGTGCCCCCTCTTTCCTCAGCCTCATGGTTCTGACCCAATCTTAAGACATCATTTGACGTCCTGAGTAACCGCATCGGGGGCTTTTGTCAAAAACAAGCGGGGTAAAACGATACTATATAAAGAGGAAATGAATTCGCGCCCCGCATTATACGGTATGGTACCGCCATTAGCCGGGTTCAGAGGCTTCCGCCACGCCAGATTTGGGAGTTCAGGATTGGCCGAGCCACGCACCGAGGGCCAGCGCCAGAACCAAAGTTGCGCCAAACCAGACACGGTCCAGATTCAAGACCATCAACAGGCTCAGACTGCGGTACGAATTGTGAATCGACTGCATGATGCGCTCCTTGGGCGGTAACGCCAGAGATAGGCGATGATTGCGGCGCGACTTTGTCGAATTGCGGCAATTCGGCGGCATTTGCGCTGATCGCCTTCTTGGCAGGAAAAAAGGCCCGGCGCGCTGCCGGGCCTTCAATTCATCGAATAATATCTTCCGCCCCGGTCAGGGACAGAAGAGATCATTGCCGAGCGCGAAGATCATCAGCGTCAGCACCAGCGCGATACCGATGCTCATCAGCACCTTGAGCGCCCCGTCGCTCGGCGGTTTGCCCGCAATTGCCTCATAGGCGTAAAACACCAGATGCCCGCCGTCGAGCGCAGGGATCGGGAACAGGTTCAGCAGGCCGACGGCAGTGCTGAGCACGGCGATGAAATAGATGAAGCTCTGCGCGCCTTGACTGGCCATCGCACCGGAGGTCTGGGCAATGCCGACCGGGCCTGACAGGTTGCAGGTGCTGATATTGCCGATGATCATCTGCTTGAGCCCTGCCAGCGAGCCGTCGATGATCCGCCAGGTATTGGCCACCCCGCCCCGGAGCGCCGCGCCGATGCCCGGCGTCTCGGTGGCCGGTTCGAAAGCCATGCCCCCGGCAATGCCGATGCGCAGGTTATTGGCGAAGCTGCCGTCCGCCTGCGGCTCATCGGTGGATTTCGGCGTCATCTGGAAATCGAGCAACTCGCCCTGGCGCCAGACCTGCAGCGCCAGAGCGGCGCCGCCCGAGGCTTCGACGGCGCTCTTGAGCTGGTCGAAGGCAAAGACGGGTTCGCCGTCAATGGCGGTGATTACGTCGCCCTGTTTCAACCCGGCCTCATAGGCGGCCGATTGCGGGATGACCTGCGCCACCAGCGGCGGCAGCAAATAGGGGCCGGGCACCTGCAGCATCCCGCCATCGCGCTGGACGTCATATTCCAGCACCGGCGCGACCGGCAAAGCGTCGAAGAACGCGCCATAGCCAACGCCGGACTCGGCATCGGGCAGTGCCGTGCCCTCAATGCCAAGGATCTGGTCCCCGTCCTGCAACCCCTCCACCGCCTGCGGCAGCGGGCGCAACTTGCCGACGGTGAGCGGGTCGCTGGTCACGCCCGAACTCATGGCGATGGCGAAGAACACCAGGATCGACAGCGCGAAGTTGAACGCCGGGCCCGCCGCCACGGTCAGCGCACGCGCCCAGAGCGGGGCGCCGTGCATCGTGTGGCGCAGCTTCTCGGGATCCTCCGCCAGTGCCGCCATCGCGACCTCATCCTTGCCCGACGCCGCGTCGGCATCCCCGGCGAATTTCACATAGCCGCCGAAAGGCAGCGCCGCGACCTGCCAGCGGGTGCCGCGCCGGTCCTCGCGCGCAAAGAGCACCGGGCCGAAGCCGAGGGAGAAGACATCGGCCTTGATCCCGGTCCAGCGCCCGACGATGTAATGGCCGTATTCATGGATCGCCACGATCACCGACAAGGCGATGACGAAGGCCAGCAACGTCCAGATCAAGCCACCGAATTGCGGCACCAATGCGAGAATGTCCAAATCTTTACCCTGTTCTTTCCTGTGTCGCGGCGCGCGCCACCTGTCTTGCCAGATGGTCGACATGGGCGACGTTATCAAGGGTCATCGCCGCGCCGATCACGCCGCCTTGACGGCTGAGAACGTCGAGGGTCCGTTCGACCACCTCGGCCATCTCGGTGAACCTGAGCGCCCCGGAAATGAACCCGTCGAGCGCGGTTTCCTTGGCCGCATTGAAGGCCGCGCCGCAGAGGCCGCCCTCGGCCATCACCTCGCGCGCCAGGCGCAGCGCGGGCCAGCGTGCGTCGTCAGGCGCACGGAACTCGAAACAGCCGATACGCGCCAGATCGAGCCGCTCCACCGGTAGTTTCTCGCGCTGCGGATGATGCAGCGCATAGCCGATGGCGTGGCGCATATCCGGCGGTCCGACATGCGCCATCAGCGCACCGTCATTGAACCCCACCAGCGCATGGATCATAGATTGCGGATGGACCAGCACCTCGATCCGCTCGGGATCGATGCTGAAAAACTCCCGCGTCTCAATGACTTCCATCGCCTTGTTGAACATGGATGCTGAATCGATCGTGATACGCTGGCCCATGTCCCAATTGGGGTGATCCGTGGCCTGTTCCAGCGTCGCCTCGGCGAGCCGCTCCAGCGGCCAGTCGCGAAAGGCGCCGCCGCTGGCCGTCAGGATGATCCGCTCGACCGCGGCCATGTCCTCGCCCTGCAGCGCCTGGAAGACCGCCGAATGTTCGCTGTCCACGGGCAGGATTCGCGCCCCATGGGTGCGTGCCGTTTCGAGCATCAGCGCCCCGGCGCAGACCAGCGATTCCTTGTTGGCCAGCGCCAGGGTCGCGCCCTGGCGCAGGGCGGCGATCCCCGGGGCGAGACCGGCGGCACCGATGATCGCCGACATCACCCAATCGGCGGGGCGCGCCGCGGCCTCTTCAAGGGCGCCCTGCCCGGCCGCCGCCGTCACACCCGAGCCCGCCAGCGCGGCGCGCAGCTCGGGCAGCAACCTTTCCTCGGCGGTGACCGCGATCTCGGCATTCAGCGCGCGCGCATCCGCGGCGAGCTGCGCGATATTGCGCGCGCCGGTGAGGGCCACGACGCGATAACGCTCGGGATCGCGCCTGATCAGGTCGATCGTGTTCTGGCCGATCGAGCCGGTGGCGCCGAAGATACTGACTCTGCGCGGCATCATGGGACCGGCAGGAACCCGACGAACTGGCCGATGATCAGGATCAGCAGCGCCGCGCCGAGCATCCCGTCGAACCGGTCCATCAGCCCGCCATGGCCGGGGATCAGGTTGGAGCTGTCCTTGACGCCGAGCCGCCGCTTCATGCCGGATTCCGCCATGTCGCCCATTTGCGAAGCCATCGAGACCGCGACCGAAATGCCCACGATCTGCAGCCCGGCCTCGGTGGTCAGCGCGAACAACAGCCCGACAAGCGCCGCACCGACCCAGCCCGAGACGGTGCCGGACCAGGTCTTCTTCGGGCTCACGCGCGGCCAGAACTTCGGCCCGCCGAGGGCTCGGCCGGCGAAATAGCCGACGACGTCGGTGACCACTACGACCACTACCAGCCACAGCAGCCAGAAGAATCCCGCGTCGTCACGGATCTGCATCATGCCGAAACCGGCGAGCAGGATCATAACCGTGAAGGCCATGTAGATGGTGCGGTGCCGTTCGAGCTGGCCGAAACCGATCATCGCGGGCGCGAGCAGCAGCGGCAGCCCGAAGCCGAGCGGCAGATAGACCGAAAGCCCCAGCGCCACGCCTGCCAGGATCCCGAGCAGCCGCTGCGTGCCCAATGCCTCGGGGCGCAGCATGCGGACGAGCTCCCAGATCATCAGCCCGCAGATCAGCGCCACCATCAGATGAAACACATGCCCGCCGAGCCAGATGCCGAGCGATCCGATGACCACCAGCGCCGCGCCCGAGGACAGGCGCACGGTCAGGTCCGACCAGCGTTCCGAAGTGTCGCTCATTCCCCGCTCCCTTTCAGGTCTTCACGGCGCCGAAACGACGGTCCCGGCCGCCATAGGCGGCGCAGAGACGACCGAACTCCGCCTTGCTGAAATCCGGCCACAGCGTGTCGATGAATTCATATTCCGCATAGGCCGACTGCCAGAGCAGGAAATTGGAGATCCGCGCCTCGCCGCTGGTGCGGATCACCAGATCCGGGTCCGGCAATACATGCGTGTCGAGATAGCGCGGCAGGGTCTCCTCGTCCACGTCATCGGGATCGAGCCGTCCCTCGGCCACATCCCGGGCCAGCCGCTTGGTGGCGCGGGCCACCTCGTCGCGCCCGCCGTAATTGAGCGCGATGGTCAGGTGGATGCGACCGTTATGCGCGGTGGCGGCTTCGAGCTCGTTCATCAGCTTGATCAGCTTCTTGTCGAGCCGCGCCCGGTCGCCGATGAACCGGACCCGCACGCCGAATTCGCTGAGCGAGCGGGTCTCCTTGCTGATATAGCGGCGAAACAGGCTCATCAGCCCCGCCACCTCGACCTGGGTGCGTTTCCAGTTCTCGGTCGAGAAGGCGAAGATGGTCAGGTATTCGACCCCGAAATCGGGGCAGGATTCGACGATCTCGCGGACCCGCTTGGCCCCGGCGTGATGACCAAAGAGCCTCGGCCGTCCCCGCTGGGTCGCCCATCTGCCGTTGCCGTCCATGATGATCGCCACATGGCGCGGCCCGCCGGGTACGGGTTCGGGGACGGGATCACTCGCATTCATCATGGGGAACTCTCTTTATGCAACAGCGCGTGACCGGACGGCGGGTGCCGCCCGGTCGTCGTGCAGGATCAGACCTGCATGATCTCGCCCTGCTTGACCTCGAGCTGTTCGTCGATCTGCGCGATGAACCGGTTGGTGATGTCCTGGACCTCGGTTTCCCAGACCTTCTGGTCATCCTCGCTCATGCCGTCGGCCTTGGCCTTCTTGATCTGGTCCATGCCGTCGCGGCGGATGTTGCGGATCGCCACGCGGGCATGTTCGGCATATTGCCCCGCCACCTTGGTGAGCTGGGTGCGGCGTTCCTCGTTGAGCTCGGGGATCGGCAGCATGATGATGGTGCCGTTGAGCTGCGGGTTGATGCCAAGACCGCTCTCGCGGATCGCCTTCTCGACCTTGCCGACCATCGACTTGTCCCAGACGTTGATCGTCACCATCCGCGGTTCGGGCACATTGACGGTGCCGAGCTGGTTGATCGGGGTCTTCTGGCCATAGGCCTCGACCATCACCGGCTCCAGCATCGAGGAGGAGGCGCGACCGGTGCGCAGCGAGGCAAATTCGGTGCGCAGCGCCGCGATGGCGCCGGACATGCGCCGCTCAATATCGTCTGTATCCAACATAAAATCGTCTGACATGGGTTTTTCCGTGCTCTTTTGTCGCCGTTAACGCTTGCGTCGGGTATAACGCCTCCGGCGCGGCTTTGTATAGGCTTGCCGATCGGCCGATTGCCGCTTGGCGGTTGGGGCGGGCGCGGCGGCAAATGCCGCGCCGACCGGGAGAGGCTCAGCCCTGGACCTTGGTATAGGTGCCCTGCCCGGCCAGGATACCGCGGAACCCGCCCGGCTCGTCGAGCGAGAAGACGATGATGGGCAGGTTGTTGTCCCGCGCCAGCGCGATCGCCGAGGCATCCATCACCCCGAGCCGCTTGGCCAGCACGTCGTCATAGCTCACCTCGTCATAGCGACGCGCATCCCCGAACCGGTTGGGGTCCTTGTCATAGACGCCGTCGACCTTGGTACCCTTGAAGATCGCCTCGCAGGACATCTCGTTGGCGCGCAGGGTGGCAGCGGTGTCGGTGGTGAAATAGGGATTGCCGGTGCCCGCGGCGAAGATGCAGACCCGCTTCTTCTCAAGGTGGCGCACGGCGCGGCGGCGGATATAGGGTTCGGCGACTTCGTTCATGGTGATCGCCGAGATCACCCGCGTGTGGATGCCGAGCGCTTCGAGCGAAGATTGCATCGCCAGCGCGTTCATCACCGTGGCCAGCATGCCCATGTAATCTGCGGTGGTGCGCTCCATCCCCTGCGCCGAGCCCTGCAGGCCGCGGAAGATGTTGCCGCCGCCGATCACCATGCAGATCTCGACCCCGAGCGAATGAACCGACTGCACCTCGCGGGCGATCCGCTCGACCGTCGGCGGATGCAGGCCGAAGCCCTGATCACCCATCAGCGCCTCGCCGGAAATCTTCAGCATGACGCGTTTATAGGCAGTCTTCGGGGCGTCTTCACTCATGGAAAGGACCTTTCGGGCGGAGGGGTTTTCATTTCGGCGCAAAATGTCGCAAATGGGGCCGAGTTACAATGGCACAGGCTGGCCCGACAGCAAAAAGGCTGACAGGAAATCATGGCGGATCAAGGACCCTCTCGCGACCTCGCGCTGCTCAGCGATCTTTCGCCGGAACAGCCGGTGCTGATTGCCGGGCCGACGGCCTCCGGCAAGTCCGATCTGGCGCTGGAAATCGCCGAGCGGCAGGGTGGCGTGATCGTCAATGCCGATGCCAGCCAGGTCTATGGCTGCTGGCGGGTGATCACCGCCCGCCCCGGTCCCGAGGACGAGGCGCGCGCGCCGCATCTGCTCTATGGCCATGTCGCCGATGATGCGCCCTATTCCACCGGGCATTGGCTGCGCGAGGTCACCCGGATCGTCGAGAGCGGGCAGCGCCCGATCATCACCGGCGGCACCGGGCTCTATTTCGCGGCGCTGACCAACGGGCTGGCGGAGATCCCCGCCACACCGCCCGCGCTGCGCCGACAGGGCGACGCGATGACGCTCGAGGCGCTGCTGGCCGGGCTCGATGCGGGGATGCTGGTACAGATCGACCGCGCCAATCGCGCTCGGGTCCAGAGGGCCTGGGAAGTGCAGCAGGCCACCGGGCGCAGCCTCGCCGACTGGCAGGCCGAGACAGGTCCGCCGCTACTGCCGCTCTCCGCCTGTTTCCCGGTGGTGTTCGACGTCACCGCCGATTGGCTCAACGCCCGGATCGCGCGCCGTTTCGACATGATGCTCACGGGCGGCGCGCTGGCGGAGGCGGCGGCGATGCGCGAACGCTACAATCCCGCCCTGCCCGCGCATCGCGCCATCGGCGTGCCGGAGCTCATGGCGCATCTCGACGGGCGGATCGACCTGGATACCGCGCGAGAGAAAGCGGTGATCGCCACGCGCCGGTTCGCCAAGCGCCAGCGCACCTGGATGCGCAGCAAGATGGGCGACTGGCACAGGGTGACGCGCGGTTGAGCCACGCGGGCGGACACACTCTTGGTCGAATTTTCCTGACTTGATCAGCTTCACGGTGTAAACTGCCGGAGAGACTTTGATTTTCATGATCAGGGGCTGCATCTTGACGGGCGGAGACATCCAGCTACTCACCCTCGCGCAGCTGTCCGAAGGGCAGGACTGGCGGCTCTCGCTCATCCACGACATGCCCGATCATCTGATGCTCTGGATCAGCCGCGGACAGGGGCGCGTCCTGCTGCATGGCCAGCGCCGCGGCATTGCGATGCAGGATTTCCTGTTCGTGCCCTGCGGCGCGCTGTTCTCGCTCGAACTCGGGCGTCAGGGTCAGGGTCGGGCGGTGCTGATCCCGCCGGGGCGCGCCTCCGGCCCGGTGCCGCTGCCGCGGCATCTGCGGATCCGCGACCTGCAGGCGCAGGTGGCACTCGGCGCGCTGCTGCAGGACATCCAGCGCGAGGCGCAGGAGCCGCTGCCGCTGCAGGACGAGGCGCTGCAGGCCCATGTCGCCCTGCTGGACATCTGGTTGCGCCGCCAGCTGCTGCAAGAGGAACATGCGCTGCCCCGCCCCAATGCCGCGACACGCTTGTCGATCCGCTTCTGCACCCTGCTGGCGCAGCATTATGCCAGCGGCATGACCATGGCCGCCTATGCCGCGCAGCTGCAGGTGACGCCGACCCATCTGACCCGCGCGCTCAAGACCGCCACCGGGCGCAGCGCGGCGCAACTGCTGACCGAACGAGTGGTGCACGCGGCGCGCAGCCTGTTGGCGGATACGAGCGAACCGGCGCAGGAAATCGCCCGTCGGCTCGGCTTCGGCAGCGCCGCCTATTTCACCCGTTTCATGCAGCAACATACCGGCGCGCCGCCGAGCAAACTGCGTCTCGCCCCCGGCTGAGCGCCGGGAAGATCGCGGTCTGACCGCTCCGCAATGCGGGCCACTGCATAGGCTTCAAAGCGGCCTGACCGGCGCAAGGGGTCGCAAAATCGTGATGCTTTTCAAAAACCTTTCGTTGACCTGTGCCCCCAAGTCATGCCTGATTAAAACCCGGAAAAGCCTTTTCGCGGCAGAATGCTGGCCTAACTGATGCACGCGACAGGGTTTTGCCGAGGTCGCCGAGGGCTGCCGGGCAGCGCGGGATCATCCGGGGGCATGATCCCCGGTGCTGGCGACGGGGCCGCGAAAAGACGATTATAGGGGCCGTAGAGTCCCGGTAAAACAGGCCGGAAGGCCAGGTCATGACCGGCGGTGTCACAACCGCCACGCCACGCAACAGGGGCATTTGATGGGAATATTCATACTCCGGCGGCTGGGCGTGATGTTGCTGACCGCGCTCTGCCTGACCTTCATCGTTTTCTGGCTGACCAATCTCTATCCCAATCTCGAGAAACTCGCCAAGACGCAGGGCAATTTCCGCATGTCCGACGAGGCCGTGGCGAGCTATCTCGGCGATCGCGGCTATCTGCAGCCGCTGCCGGTGAAGTTCGGCCAGTGGCTCGGCGTCGCGCCGGGCTGGGTGACCCAGACCGATGATGGCAGGGTCTTCGGACGCTGCTTCCCCGACGGCACCCCGCCCGAGGCGCAAGACAGGTTCTGCGGCATCCTGCAGGGCGACTGGGGCTTTTCCACCGTGTTCAAGGAGGATGTCGGCAGCACCGTGCTGACGCGGCTGGCGCTGACCGGCAAGCTGATGCTCTGCGTACTGCTGCTGATGGTGCCAACGGCGCTGATCGTCGGGGTGCTGGCCGGAATGCGCGAAGGCTCGAAACTCGACCGCAGCCTCTCCACCTTCTCGATCGCCACCACCGCGACGCCGGAATATGTCTCCGGGGTGATCTTCATCGCGGTGCTGGCCTCTTCGCGCTACGGGCTTTCGCCGCTGCTGGCCGACTGGGGCTGGATCGACAGCAAGACCCTGTTCCTGGGCTCCGCCACCTCGGCGATGCAGAATGCCAATTTCTGGAATTTCTTCCTGCCGGTGCTGACCATATCGCTCTACGGCATGGGCTATATCGCGCGGATGACCCGGGCCAGCATGACCGAGGTGATGACGGCGCAATATATCCGCACCGCGCGGCTCAAGGGGGTGAAATTCTCCGACATCGTGCTGAAACACGCGCTGCGCAATGCGCTGATCGCGCCGTTCACGGTGATCATGCTCCAGATCCCCTGGCTGCTCAACGGCGTGGTGATCGTGGAAACCCTGTTCAATTACAAGGGCTTCGGCTGGCTGCTGGTACAGGCCGCGTCGAACAATGACATCGAGCTTCTGCTGGCGGTCTCGGTCGTCTCGGTGGTGGTGGTGCTGGTCACCCAGCTGATCTCCGACATCGGCTATGTCTATCTCAACCCGCGCATCCGGATTTCCTGAGGAGGTGAGACCATGGAAGCACTGACCTGGACCGGCATGCTGGCACCGCTGAACCTGATCTTCCAGGCGCTGCTCGGGCTGCTGGCAGTGATGGCGGCGCTGCAGATCCTCGCCTCGCTGCTGCGGCTCGACACCGGCGGCACAATCAGCAACGCCGACGGCACCATGGCGCTACAACCCGGCGCGGGAGGCCTGCTGGGGCGGCTGGTCTTCTACCTTTTCCTGGCGCTGGTGGCGCTGCTGCTGGTCTATCTGCTTGCCGGGGTATTGCTGGGCGCGCGGGCCGGGATCTTCGGCGGCATGGCGCGGCAATTGCTGCCGGTCTGGGTGGCGCTGGCCGCGACCTTCGCGCTGTCGATGCGCTTCAAGCGCCGCCTCGGGCTCTATGGCAAGCTGTTTGATTCAACGGTCGGGATGATCGGCTTTGCCATCGTGATGTTCTGGGTCTTTGCCGGGGTCTTCGGCGGGGTCTTCGACCTGCTCGTCACCCATGACAGCCTGAGCCAGGCGTCGGGCATGAAAAACAAGCTGCCCGGCACGCCGCTGCGCGGTGCCGAGGCGGGCGAATATCCCTGGTTCCTGCTCGGCGGCGACAATCTGGCGCGCGACGTCTTCAGCCGTCTGATCGAGGGCGCATGGGTGGTGGTCAAGATCGCGCCCTTCGCGACGCTCTTCGCCTTCATGGTCGGCATCACGCTGGGCCTGCCCGCGGGCTATTACGGCGGCAGGCTCGACACGTTTCTGAGCTTTCTCGCCAACCTGATCCTCGCCTTCCCGGTGATCCTGCTGTTCTACCTGCTGGTCACGCCGGAAATCGTGCTGACCGGCATCCCGAATTACATGGCGCTGTTCCTCTTCGCCTTCCCGCTGATCTTCCTGGCGATCCTGCTGAACGCGCGTTATTACACGCAGCCCTCCGTGCGCACGCCGCTGTTGATCGTGGTGCTCGGGCTTGGCGCCTGGCTCTATCTTTCGATGGTCAGCACCGATGGCGCCATCGTGCGCACCCCGACCTATGTGATCCCCGGCCTGCCCGGTTTCATCGATCTCTTCGACATCGATCCAGGCATTCTGGTGGTCTTCGTCTCGGTCGTCTTCGTCAATTCCCCCACGGTGTTCCGCATCGTCCGGGGGCTGGCGCTCGATATCAAGACCCGTGATTACGTGGCCGCCGCGCAGACCCGCGGCGAGGGTCCTTGGTACATCATGCTCTGGGAGATCCTGCCCAATGCCCGCGGGCCGCTGATCGTCGATTTCTGCCTGCGCATCGGCTATACCACCATCCTTCTGGGCACGCTCGGTTTCTTCGGGCTCGGGCTGGAGAGCGAGAGCCCGGATTGGGGCAGCACGATCAATGCCGGGCGGCGGCTGTTGTCGCTCTATCCGCATGCGGCCATCGCGCCGGCGCTGGCGCTGCTCAGCCTGGTGCTGGGGCTGAACCTGCTGGCCGACGGGCTGCGCGAGGAATCGCTGCGTGACTAAGCATTGCAACCCCGGGGGCCAGCCCCCGGACCCCCGGAGTATTTCGAGCATAAAGAAACCATGACGCCGACAGGGAGCGACCAGATGTCGAAACACGATCAGGCAGAGCCGATACTGGAGATCGACGGCCTGTCGATTTCCTTCTTCACGCGGCTGCGGGAGATCCCGGCGGTGATGGATTTCTCGGTCTCGGTGAAACCCGGCGAGGCAGTCGGGCTGGTCGGTGAATCGGGCTGCGGCAAATCCACCGTGGCGCTCGGGGTGATGCAGGATCTCGGTCAGAACGGCCGGATCGTCGGCGGCTCGATCCGCTTCAAGGGGCGCGATCTCTCCACGCTCAGCGCCGCCGAGCTGCGCGACATCCGCGGCAGCCAGATCGCGATGATCTACCAGGAGCCGATGGCTTCGCTCAACCCGGCCATGCGGATCGGCAAGCAGCTCATGGAAGTGCCGATGATCCATGCCGACATGTCCGAGGCCGATGCCCGAGCGCGAGCTCTGCAGCTCATCGAGGATGTCAAGCTGCCCGATCCCGAACGCATCCTGAAAGCCTATCCGCATCAGCTTTCCGGCGGGCAGCAGCAGCGCATCGTCATCGCCATGGCGCTGATGAGCGAGCCGTCGCTGCTGATCCTCGACGAGCCGACCACCGCGCTCGACGTGACGGTGGAGGCGGCGATCGTCGAGCTGGTGCGTGATCTCGGGCGCAAATACGGCACTTCGATGCTGTTCATCAGCCACAATCTCGGGCTGGTGCTCGATACCTGCGACCGGATCTGCGTGATGTATTCCGGCGAGGCGGTGGAGGATGGCAGCATCCATGACGTCTTTGACGAGATGCAGCATCCCTATACCCAGGCGCTGTTCCGCTCGATCCCGCTGCCCGGGGCGGACAAGAACGCCCGCCCGCTAGTAGCGATCCCCGGCAATTTCCCCCTGCCCCACGAGCGGCCGCCGGGCTGCAATTTCGGTCCGCGCTGCGATTATTTCGTGCCGGGGCGTTGCGATGCTGCACCGATCCCGATGTTTCCGGTGCCGGGCAACACCCGCCATCACAGCCGCTGCATCCGCTTCGAGGAGATCGACTGGCAGGCGCCGGTGCAGCAGGGCGAGGTCAGGCAGAAGGGGGAAATCGGCAATGTCGTGCTGCGCATGGACAGGCTGAAGAAATATTACCAGGTCGCGGCCAATGCCATGTTCGGCGGCGGCGAGACCAAGGTGGTGAAGGCCAACGAGAGCCTGAGCTTCGAGGCGCATGAGAGCGAGACGCTAGCCATCGTCGGGGAATCGGGCTGTGGCAAATCGACCTTCGCCAAGGTGCTCATGGGGCTCGAGACCGCCACCGACGGCGAGGTTCTGCTCGACAACCAGAGCATCGGCGATGTGCCGATCGAGGCGCGCAGCATCCAGAATGTCGCCGATGTGCAGATGGTCTTCCAGAATCCCTTCGACACGCTCAATCCCTCGATGACCGTGGGCCGTCAGATCATCCGGGCGCTGGAGATCTTCCGCTTCGGCAGGAACGAGGCCGAGCGCCGACAACGGATGCTGGAATTGCTCGATCTGGTCAAGCTGCCGCGTGAATTCGCCGCGCGGATGCCGCGCCAGCTTTCCGGCGGCCAGAAACAGCGAGTCGGCATCGCCCGGGCTTTCGCCGGCAATGCGCGGATCGTGGTGGCCGATGAGCCGGTCTCGGCGCTGGATGTCTCGGTGCAGGCGGCGGTGACCGATGTGCTGATGGAGATCCAGCGCGAGCAGAAGACCACCTTGCTGTTCATCTCGCATGACCTGTCGATCGTGCGCTACCTCAGCGACCGGGTGATCGTGATGTATCTCGGTCATGTGGTCGAGCTCGGCAGCACCGATCAGGTCTTCGCCCCGCCCTATCATCCCTATACCGAGGCGCTGCTCTCGGCCGTGCCGATTGCCGATACCTCGGTCAAGAAGAAACATATCGTGCTCGAAGGCGACATTCCCTCGGCGATGGACCCGCCGCCGGGCTGCCCGTTCCAGACCCGCTGTCGCTGGAAATCCGAAGTGCCGGGCGATCTCTGCGAACGCGAGGTGCCGCCGATGCGGAAGATGGCTGCCGGGCATGAGGTCAAATGCCATCTCAGTGACGAGAAATTTGCCGAGATGGAACCGGTGATCGAAGTCGGTACCGCGGCGGAATGAAAAAATGGCGCGGACCGTAACTCCGGACCGCGCCCTGTCATGTCACCGCGACTGATCGCGGCGCAGTAGGTCTTACTTGGTGATACCGTCGCCTGCGGTGTTCACATTGGCGAGGTTCTCCGCCACGACGTCGGCAAAACCATTGACCATCACGGCGTAGAAATCATCGGTGCTCGGGGTCAGCAGCACGAAACCCTCGGGCAGCGGATCGACCTGGGTCGTGGCGCCGACATGCACCGGGAAGCTCACCGAGCCGATGTCGCCATCCGGGCTGGTGATCGCAACCACGCCTTCGATCTCGTTGAATTCGCTGTCGGCCGGGAACATCGTCGTGCCGTCGAGCGACAGTTTGCGGATGTCGACACGAATGGTCGGATCGGCGGCGTCCGAACTCGTCGGCACCCGTTCGGCGATGGCGGCGCGGATATCGTCGGCAATCTGCGGGAAGGCTTCCGCGGCATTGCTGTCGGGCGCGGCGGAATAGGAGGCCTCCACGTCGATGTCGGAAATGCGCACTTCTTCCTGGGCGATGGCGGTGCTGCTCAGGGCGAGCAGGCTGACGCCCGCGGCAAGGGTAAGCTTCTTGGCTGTATCGAACATTTTTCATGCTCCCAATCATTAATCGCGTCGCTGACGGGCGGGTCATCCGCACGTCTGACGCTCTGATCGGATAACGCCGGGAGCATCTATTGGTTCCGCAGGCTCAGTGGCCGCCGATGATCTTCACGTAATTGCGGGTTTCGGTATAGGGCGGTACGCCACCGTATTTCTTCACCGCGCCGGGACCGGCGTTATAGGCGGCGAGGGCCAGTTTCCAATCGCCGAAAGTGCTGAACTGCTGCTTGAGATAGCGCGCGCCGCCATCGAGATTCTGCGCCGGATCGGCGGGATCGACCCGCAGCAGCCGCGCCGTCTGCGGCATCAGCTGCGCCAGTCCCAGCGCGCCCTTGTGCGAGACCGCCTTGGGATTCCAGCCGCTTTCCTGCTGCACCAGCCGCAGGAACATATCGACGGGAATGCCGTGACGCGCCGCCGCGTCGCGGGCCATGCCGTGATAGATGCCCTTGTATTTGCCGGTGTATTTCGGGCTGCCCCATTTGCTCGGCGTGTCCACCTTGGGGGGCTGCAGTCTTACGGAGGCGCTGTATTGCTTGGCCGCGCGGGTATCGAGGATGCGCTTCTGGGTGGCGAAAAGCGATTTGCGATTCTTGCTGGAGAAGACCTCCGCCCCTGCGGGCGCACCAAGACAGATCGCCGCTCCGACGACACCCATTATTGCTTTGCGCATTCTGCCCGAGGCTCCCAGCCATTGCACTTTTCCGACTATAGCAAATCTTCCGCGTCGCGCCAGCCTGCAAAAAACCGATCCGCGCTGCCGATTTCGCGCGCAAATCCAGGTGTCATCCGTCCGCCCTGCGAGCTATAACAGCTCAGATCGAAGGCGCGCGGATTCGCGGCGCCTGCTAGCGACAATTATCAGGGGACGACATGGCCGGCTCAGTCAACAAAGTGATTCTAATCGGCAATCTGGGGCGCGACCCCGAAGTGCGCAGCTTCCAGAACGGCGGCAAGGTGTGCAATCTGCGCATCGCCACCTCCGAGACCTGGAAGGACCGCAACACCGGCGAACGGCGCGAAAAGACCGAATGGCATTCGGTCGCGATCTTTCAGGAAGGTCTGGTGCGCGTGGCCGAGCAATATCTGCGCAAGGGCTCGAAAGTCTATATCGAGGGCCAGCTGCAGACCCGCAAATGGCAGGACCAGTCCGGCCAGGACCGTTACAGCACAGAGGTCGTGCTGCAGGGCTATGGCGGCACACTGACCATGCTCGATGGCCGCGGCGAAGGCGGTGCGGGCGGCGGTGGCGGCGGCTATGGCGGCGGTTCCTCCGATCCGGGCTATGGTGGCGGCGCTTCCGATCCGGGCTATGGCGGCGGCTATGACAGCGGTCCGTCGGGCGGCGGACGCAGCGGCGGTGGCGGCTCGCGCGATCTCGATGACGAGATCCCGTTCTGAGCTGAGAGCGCTTGCCAGATTTCGACACACAGGCCCGGTTTCGTCCGGGCCTGTTGCGTTTTGATCAGGGAGGAGCGCCACCCGGCAGCCATGCCGGTGGCGGCTCAGCGGGCGTCCAGGGCGTCCCGCAGCAGCGTCAACACGGCGTCGCGCGGCACATCGGAGGTGACGAAAGCGGCGCCGATGCCCCGCGCCAGGATGAACTTGAGCTGGCCATCGACCACCTTCTTGTCCTGCGCCATCAAAGCCAGCAGCGCCTCGGCCCCCGGCAGATCGCCGTCGATATCGCCGAGGTCGGTCTTCATCCCCATGTCGCGCAGATGGGCGCGCACCCGGCTCGGATCTTCCTGCGCACAGAGGCCGAGACGTGCGGACAATTCGAATGCCAGCGCACAGCCGATCGCCACGCCCTCGCCATGCAGCAGCCGGTCGGAGAATCCGGTCGCCGCTTCCAGCGCGTGACAGAAAGTGTGGCCGAGGTTGAGCAGCGCCCTTTCGCCCTGCTCGGTCTCGTCGCGCATCACGATCTCGGCCTTCATCTGAACCGAACGGCGCACCGCGCGCACGCGGGTTTCAATGTCGCCCGCCGCCAGCATCGGCCCCTGGGCTTCGAGCCAGTCGAAGAAACCGGCATCGCCCAGCAACCCGTATTTCACCACTTCGCCGTAGCCTGCGAGAAAATCGCGCTCGGTGAGTGTGCCGAGCACGGCGGTATCGGCAAGCACCAGTGCGGGCTGATGAAAGGCGCCGATCAGGTTCTTGCCCTGACGTGCGTTGATCCCGGTCTTGCCGCCGACCGAGCTGTCGACCTGCGCCAGCAGCGAGGTCGGGAGCTGCACGAAACGCACGCCCCGGCGCAGGATCGCGGCGGCGAAGCCGACAAGATCGCCGATCACCCCGCCGCCGAAGGCCACGACCACGTCATTACGCTCGACTTTCTGCTCCAGCAGCCAATCGACGCAATGCTGAAGCTGCGCCCAGCTCTTGGTGCTCTCGCCCGGCGGCAGGGACAGCGCCTCCATGGCAATCCCCTGCCCGGCCAGCCCCGCGCGCAGCCGCTCCAGATGCAGCGCCGCGACATTGGCATCGCTGATCACCGCGACCCGCGGACGCGCCAGCAGCGGCGTGACATGCGCGCCCGCCTCGGCCAGCAGGTCCGGCCCGATCAGCACATCGTATTCACGCCCCGGCAGGGCCACATGCACGCGCTCACGCATTGATTTTCTCCAACACGTCGGGGCGGGTCAGCAGCGTGTCGATCACCCGCTGCGCCATCGCCTCGATCGACAGGTTCTGTTTGCAGGTGACCGCCAGATCGGCCTTCCGGTAAAGCGGCACGCGGGCCTCGTAGAGCGCGGCCAGAGTACCGCGCGGATCCGCGGTGCGCAGCAGGGGGCGCGTGTCCTTGTGACGAACCCGCTGCCAGAGCAGGTCGAGATCGGCATCGAGCCAGACCGACACGCCGCGCTCACCGATATTGCGCCGGTTGACCTCCGCAAGAAAGGCGCCGCCGCCGGTGGACAGGATACCGCAATGCGCGTCGAGCAGCCGGGCAATCACCTCGGATTCGCGTTTGCGGAAAAATGTCTCGCCATCGCGGGCGAAAATCTCCGGCACGCTGAGATTGGCAGCGCGTTCGATCTCGGCATCGCTGTCGAGGAACGGCACGCCCAGCCGCTGCGCGACGCTGCGCCCCACGGCGGTTTTGCCGGCCCCCATCATGCCAACCAGCGCCACCGTCTTCTTCAGACGATAGGACGGACGCGGCGCCGGGCCATCGGCTGTGCTTTGCTCAAATTCGCTCATTTTGATCTGAATGACGTGATCTTGTTGGAAAGGCCATATATAGATTGGTCAAAAGAACGACAACACGAGCGGGCAGTAACCATGGGCAAATTGTTCAAGTTTTTGATTATCCTCCTGATAATCGGGTTTATCGGGCTCGTGGGCTACGCCTATCTCGGTCCCTTCTTCGGCGCCGAATTCGCCCCGGCCCAGGTGGAAACCCGCCAGCCTGTCACGTTGAAGGCGGATTGAGTTGATGCGCACGGCCAAAGGCTGCCTCTCCGCGGTAGCGCTATCTGCCGTGCTCGCAGCCCCGGGCCAGGCCGAAATCGACGATGCCCCGCCGTCGCGCGCGCCGCTTTCGGTGATCGACTGGCTCGGCAGCAATACCGCGCCCAGCGAGCCGCAGCCGGTCGCCGTGCCCCGCCCCGGTCCGCCGCAGGCGCGCCGGCCGCGCCCTGACGACCAGCCCCCGGTGGTCAAGAGCGCACTCGCGCCGCAGATCACCGTGACGCCGCTCGGCAAGGGTCAACCGCGCGAGATCGGGCTGGTGCCGGGCAAGGTCACCGGCCTGCCTGCCAGTCTCTGGCGCGGCAGCGAGATCGACGATCTGCTGCGCCTGATCGAACGCCTGCCCGACCTGAGCCTGCCTGCCGCGCAATCCCTGCTCTACACGGTGCTGCTGGCCGAGGCGCGGGCCCCGCAGGGCAAGGCCGCGGATGGCGATGCGCTGGCCCGTGCCCGGGTGCGCAAGCTCGCACAGCTCGGCGCGCTCGATCCGGCCCTGTCGCTGATCGAACAGGCCGGGGTGGCCACCTCGCCGGAACATTTCGACCTCTGGATGCAGATCAGCCTGCTCAACGGCACCGAGGACCGGGCCTGCGCCACGCTGAAGAAATCGCCGCATCTGACCCGGGATTACGGCACCCGCATCTTCTGCGCCGCGCGCGACGGGGAATGGGAGAATGCCGCGCTGACCTTCGGCTCGGCACAGGCGCTCGGCCTGATGAACGAGACGACCCTGGCGCTGTTCGACCGTTTCCTGCATCCCGACCTCTTTGAGGGCGCGGCCCCTCTGCCGGTGCCGCGCGACATGGACCCGATGAGCTTCCGCCTCTTCGAGACCATCGGCGAGCCGCTGCCCACCCGCAACCTGCCGCGCGCCTATGCGGTCGCGGACCTGCGCGATCTGGCGGGCTGGAAATCCCAGCTCGAGGCCGCCGAGCGGCTGACCCGCGCCGGCGCCCTGCCCGACAATCACCTGCTCGGACTCTATACCGCGCGCGACCCGGCCGCCTCGGGCGGCATCTGGGACCGGGTGGCGGCGCTGCAGCGTTTCGAAACGGCGCTCGCCAGCGGCGATCCCGAGCAGATCGCCAAGGCGCTTGACCGGGCCTGGGAGGCGATGCGCGAGGCCGAACTCGAAATCGCCTTCGCCACGCTCTTTGCCGAGAAGCTGCAGCAGGTCGCGCTCACCGGCCGCGCGCGGGGGCTCGCCTTCGCCATCGGCCTGCTCTCCCCGGCCTATGAGGCCACCGCCACGCAGACCGATCCGCTGCCCGATTACGCGGGCCATGACGGTGCCTTCCTGAGAGCCGTCGCCCTGGGCGAAGCCCCGGCCCGGCGCCCCGGCGACGACCTGGCGGCCGCGATCCACGACGCTTTCACAACGCCCGAGCCGCGCACTGATCTGCTGGCCGGTGCGCGCAGCGAACAGCTCGGCGCCAGCATCCTGCGCGTCCTGGCCCTGCTCGATGACGGCGCACGCGGCGATGCCCCGGCCCTCGGCAGCGCCCTTGCCACCCTGCGCGCCCTCGGCCTCGAAGACACCGCCCGGCGCGCCGCGCTGCAGGTGCTGTTGCTGCGCCCCGAAACATGATTGATAAAATGCACAGCCCGACCTTCCACTGGATATCCACCTTCCTCGAAGCCCAGGCCGCCGAACTCGGCGCCGCCACCAACACGCAGCTCGCCTATGGCCGGGATCTCAAGGATTTCGACCTCTGGCTGGCCCGCCACGACCGCGATTTCGACAGCGCGGCGCGCAGCGATGTCGAGGATTACCTCGTCCATTGCGACGCCATCGGTCTCGCCAAATCGACCCGCGCCAGACGGCTGTCGGCGATCAAGCAGCTCTATCGTTTCGCCTTCGAGGAGGGGCTGCGCGAGGATAATCCGGCGATCCAGATCACCGGCCCCGGTCAGGACAAGCGCCTGCCCAAAGTGCTCAGCGTCGAGGAGGTCGACCGCCTGCTGGAGGCGGCGCGCGGGTCCGGGCGCAATCTCGCCGACCAGCTGCGCAACACCTGCCTGATGGAACTGCTCTATGCCACCGGCATGCGGGTCAGCGAGCTGGTAAGCCTGCCGATCAGCGCCACCCGCGGCGATCCGCGCCTGCTGCTGATCCTCGGGAAAGGCGGCAAGGAACGGCTGGTGCCGCTCTCCCCCCCGGCCCGCACCGCGCTCGCCGCCTGGCTCGAGGTGCGCGACCGTCAGGACGCCACGGCACGGGCGCGCCGCGAGATTCCCTCGCGCTTCCTGTTTCCCTCGCACGGCGCCTCGGGCCACCTGACCCGGCATCGTTTCTACCTGCTGATCAAGGAATTCGCCGTGGCCGGCGGTGTCGATCCGGGCAAGGTCACCCCGCATACCCTGCGTCATGCCTTCGCCACCCATCTGCTGGCCGGGGGCGCCGACCTGCGCGCCATTCAGACCATGCTCGGCCATGCCGATGTCGCCACCACCGAGATCTATACCCATGTGCTCGAACACCGGCTCTCGGAACTGGTGCTCGAACATCACCCGCTGGCCTGCGAAGACGGCCGCCGCCGCGGCAAGAGACACGCCAAGCCGGGCCGCTGATCACCCCCTTGAACAGGTCCCGGCGCGCGCTCTCTTGAATGACAGGACGCGCCGGCCCATAACGGGCCGGACGCCCCTCCCCGGGCGCGCCCACGACACGACAGAATTCAACAATCGGAGACCGGCCTCGCTATGCTAGACAGCGCTTTCTGGATGACCAGCGGGTTCATTCTCTTGCTTCTCGTCCTCTCCGGTTTCTTCTCGGGTTCGGAAACCGCGCTCACCGCCGCCTCGCGCGGCAAGCTGCGCGCGCAGGCCGACAAGGGCTCGCGCGGCGCCGAACGCGCGCTGATGATCACCGAGGACAACGAAAGGCTGATCGGCTCGGTGCTGCTCGGCAACAACCTTGTCAACATCCTCGCCGCCTCCCTCGCCACCGCCCTCTTCACCCGGCTCTTCGGCGAATCCGGCGTGCCCCTCGCCACCCTGGTGATGACCCTGCTGGTGCTGATCTTCGCCGAGGTGCTGCCCAAGACCTACGCGATCACCAATGCCGAACGCGCCGCGGCGCTGGTCTCGCGGCCGATCTCGGTGGTGGTGCGGGTGTTCTCGCCGGTGGTCAAGGCGGTGCGCCTGCTGGTCCGCTTCGTGCTGCGCCTCTTCGGCGTCACCACGGACCCGGACAGCAATATCCTGGCGGTGCGCGAGGAAATCGCCGGCGCGCTGCAGCTCGGCCATTCCGAAGGCGTGGTCGAAAAGGAGGACCGCGACCGCATCCTCGGCGCGCTCGACCTGCGCGAACGCGCGGTGGAGGAGATCATGCTCCACCGTTCCAACATCGAGATGATCGACGCCGCGGCCCCGCCCGACGAGATCCTCCGCCAATGCCTGCAATCCAACCACACCCGCCTGCCGGTCTATCGCGACGATCCGGAAAACATCATCGGCGTGGTCCATGCCAAGGACCTGCTGCGCACCATGTACAGGCTGATCGGCGGGCCAGACGGCGATGCCGCGGCATTGCATGATTTCGACATCTCCCAGGTGGTGATGAAACCCTATTTCGTTCCGGAAACCTCATCGCTGGACGAACAGATGCGCCAGTTCCTGCGCCGCCGCACCCATTTCGCGCTGGTGGTCGACGAATACGGCTCGCTGCAAGGGCTGATCACGCTGGAGGACATTCTCGAGGAGATCGTCGGCGAGATCACCGACGAGTTCGACCCGGATGCCGATCATCCGCTGATGGCCGCCGAGGACGGGAATTACTATGTCGACGGGGCGATGACGATCCGCGACCTCAACCGCGCCACCGACTGGTCGCTGCCCGATGACGAGGCCAATACGATCGCCGGGCTGGTGATCCACGAAGCCCAGATGATCCCGACCCCCAAACAGGTGTTCAGCTTCCACGGCTTCCGCTTCGAGGTCGTCGCCCGCGAAGGCAACCGGATCACCCAGCTGAAGATCCGCCCACTCTGAACGGCGCCCGGCCTCTTTATGCGTCAAATACTCCGGGGGTCCGGGGGCCGGCCCCCGGCTGCGCGCTTCGCCGATCCGCGCCCGCGCCTCAATCCGCGTCGCCAAGCCGCGCCATCACCGCATCACGCACATCGCTGCGCGCCGCGCCGAGCAGCCGCGCGCGGTCATGCTCGAAATCCGTCACCGCCAGCGCCCGCAGCAGCTGCACCTCGGCCTCGGCGCGCGCCGCCTGGCTCAGCCCGTCATCGGAATGGCGCATCAGCCCGGTCAGCGTCTGCTGCAACCGCTGCTGCACCTCGACCACCGCGGCACCGTCGCGGGCCAGGGCGGCGAAGCCGTCCTCGATCAGATCGCGGGGATCCAGCGGGCGCACATGCAGATATTCGAGCGCATTCTCGCGCTCCTGCGCGGCCTCGTCGACGTAATAGGACAGGATCCGCCCGATCCGCGTGATCACGTCGATCGCGGTGCCCGGATCGTTGACCCCGGGCGAGAGCGCCTTGGAGGCGACCTCGCCCATCGCCACCAGCGCAAAGCGCGGGTCCTGATCGAAGATCCGCAGATCGCCGGTCTGCACATTGAGGCGCACCGCGTTCTCGAGCGAGTCCCAATTGTGTTCCTCATCCTTCGCCGTGCCGCGTCGCGCGGCCAGGAGCAGCGGTTCGTTCCTGAACACGAAACTGCCGATGCTGCGCACCAGGTAGAGCTCGACGCCGTGATCGCGCGCCACCTCGTTCAGCGCTTCGGGATAGATATGCTGGATATAGCCGCTCTGCTCGGCGCGGATCTCCTCCGCATCCTCGGGCGGATCACCCTTGAACGTGCGTCCGCCGAGACAGGGGTTCTGCATCCGGTCGCGGAATTGCTCGCGCGCGGTTTCCTCGATCTGCCGGGTGGTGTCGATCAGGCTGCCGAAGGTCTGCAGATGCAGCACCCAGCGGATCAGGTAGATGACGATCACCGCCAGCACCAGCACGGTCATCAGGAACAGCACCAGCGCCCGCTCATCGACATAGATCCCCAGCTCGCGCATGATGATCGCAACCAGCGCATAGACATAGGCACCGATGAACACCGCCAGCGTGTTTTGTGTGGTGCGGTCCTGGATGATCAGCCGATGCACCCGCGGCGTCCATTGGGTCGAGGTCGCGCGGTAGACCGTCACCATGATGGTGATCGAGAAGATCGTCACCGCCAGCATCGCCTCGGCGATGATCTGCAACAGCCGGTCGGCCGCCGAACCGGTGAGCGTGGTGGCGACCTTCTTGGGAACGTAGCCTTCGATCAACTGCGTCAGCCCGAGGGCGACAAAGGCCAGCAGACCCATGAAGATCACGCGGACCCAGAGCTTGCGGGTATATTTGCGGGACTTGCGCAGCAATGTGCGCGGCAACAGCATTTCCAAATTCATGCGCTATCATCTAGGCCGAAAACCGCCGCGTCCAGAGCCGTGTTGCGCCCCGGCCTTGCGACCGGGCCCACCACTGTCCCGAAACCGACATGCCCCGTCGCAAAGTCGCATGTGCCCTCCGCGCCGTTGCGGCAGGCTGGCGTGAGGCAAAGGGGGCCGCCCATGCAAACCACCACGCGCGCGCTCGTCATCGGCGGCGGAGTCATCGGCGTCTCGGTGCTCTATCACCTGACCCGGCTCGGCTGGTCCGAGGTGATGCTGGTGGAACGGTCCGAGCTGACCTCGGGCTCCACCTGGCATGCCGCCGGCGGTTTTCACACACTCAACGGCGATACCAACATGGCGGCGCTGCAGGGCTATACGATCCGCCTCTACAAGGAGCTTGAAGAGATCACCGGCATGTCCTGCGGTCTGCATCACGTCGGCGGCGTGACCCTGGCAGACAGTCAGGAGCGCTTCGACATGTTGCTGGCCGAACGCGCCAAGCACCGGTTCATGGGGCTCGAAACCGAAATCGTCGGCCCTGGTGAAATCGCGAGGATCGCCCCGATCACCAATCTCGAGGGCATCATCGGCGGGCTATACGATCCGCTCGACGGACATCTCGATCCCTCCGGCACCACCCATGCCTATGCCAGGGCCGCGCGGATGGGCGGCGCGACGATCGAGACCCGCTGCAAGGTCATCGAGACACGCCAGCGCGCTGACGGCAGCTGGGACGTGGTGACCGACAAGGGGACGATCCATGCGGAACATCTGGTCAATGCCGCGGGACTCTGGGCGCGGGAAGTCGCGGCGATGGCCGGGGTCTACCTGCCGCTGCACCCCATGGCGCATCAATATATCGTCACCGAAGATATAGAGGAAATCTATACCCGCGCGGTCGAACATCCGCATGTGATGGACCCGGCCGGGGAATCCTATCTGCGTCAGGAGGGGCGCGGCCTCTGCATCGGATTTTACGAGCAGAACTGCCGCCCCTGGGCCGTGGACGGCACGCCGCCGGATTTCGGACATGAGTTGCTGCCGGATGATTTCGACAAGATCGAGGATTCCGTCGCCTTCGCCTATCGCCGCTTCCCGGTCCTGCAACGCGCCGGGGTCAAATCGGTGATCCACGGCCCCTTCACCTTCGCCCCGGACGGCAATCCGCTGGTCGGCCCGGTGCCCGGCCTGCGCAATTACTGGTCGGCCTGCGGCGTGATGGCCGGTTTTTCGCAAGGCGGCGGCGTCGGGCTCACCCTGGCCCAATGGATGATCGAGGGCGCGCCCGAGCGCGACGCGATGGCGATGGACGTCGCGCGGTTCGGTCCCTGGATATCGCCGGGCTACACCCTGCCGAAAGTCATCGAGAATTACCAGAAACGCTTCTCGGTCTCCTATCCGAACGAGGAACTCCCTGCCGCGCGGCCCCTGCGCAGCACCGTGATGTATGACATTTTCTCCGACATGGGCGCGGTCTGGGGGCAGCAATACGGGCTCGAGGTTGCGAACTTTTTCGCACGCGGTGACGAACCGCGGCACGAGACCCCCTCCTTCCGCCGCTCCGACGCCTTTGCCGCCACCGGACGCGAGGTCATGGCGGTGCGCCGCAACGTCGGGATCAACGAGCTGCAGAATTTCGGAAAGTATCTCGTGCAGGGACGCGGCGCGCGCGGCTGGCTCGATCGGATCATGGCCGGAAAGATCCCGCCCCCCGGCCGCCTCGCCCTGAGCCCGATGCTCTCGCCACAGGGGCGGCTGATCGGTGATTTCACCATCTCCTGCCTCGCGCCCGAGCGTTTCCTCGTCACCGGCTCTTACGGCGCGCAGGCCTATCACGAACGCTGGTTCCGCCAGAACCACGACCCGGACGTGAGCCTTGAAAACGTCTCGGACCGGCGCAGCGGTTTCCAGATCGCCGGGCCCCGAGCGCGGGACTTGCTGCAGGCCTGCACCCGCAGCGACGTCTCTGCGCTCGGCTTTCTCGACGTGGCGCCGATGACCATCGGCCTCTGCACCTGCCTCGTGCAGCGGGTCAGCTATACCGGCGATCTCGGCTATGAGATCTATTGCGACGCGCTCGAGCAGCGCGCGCTCTGGCAGCAGCTCTGGCCCGCCGGGCAGGAGTTCGGCCTCGTGCCCTTCGGCATGCGTGCGATGATGTCGCTGCGGCTCGACAAGTTCTTCGGCAGCTGGATGGCGGAATATTCGCCCGATTACACCGCTGCCGAAACCGGGCTGGACCGCTTCGTCGATTTTGCCAAGCCGGCTGATTTCATCGGGCGCGCCGCTGCCGAGACGGAACAGGCGCGCGGCCCGACGCGGCGGCTCGTCGCCTTCGAGGTCGATGCGGCGGATGCCGATGTCCATGGCTATGAACCGATCTGGCTGGGCGATGCGGTGGTCGGTTTCTGCACCTCGGGCGGTTTTTCGCATTTCGCGGGCACGTCCGTGGCGCTCGGCTTCCTGCCCGTGGCGTCGATCGCGGATGGTATCGAGGTGCAGATCGAGATCCTCGGGGAGCGGCGCAGCGCGCGGATGATCACCACCCCGCTGTTCGACCCCGACGGTGCGCGGATGCGTGGCTGATGTTTTTTCGCAGCGAAGCGGTGTAGCATCCCGACATGGAAACCCTGCCGGTCATCATCCTCGCCGCCGGGCGGGCGCAGCGCATGCGCGGTGCGGACAAGCTGCTCGAACCGGTGGCCGGGGAACCCCTGCTGCGGCGTCAGGCGAGGCTGGCCCGTGCGCTCACCAGCGGCCCGGTAATCGTGGCGCTCCCGGCGCCGCCGCATCCGCGCCATGAGGTGCTCGCCGGAATCGATGTGACGCGGCTTGGCGTCACGGATGCCGGTGAAGGGATGAACGCCTCGCTGCGCGCCGGGTTCGCGGCCCTGCCAGAGGGATGCGCTGCGGCGATGCTGCTGCTCGCGGACCTGCCTGAATTGACCCTTCATGACTTGAGGAAGGTCGCGCGAGCCGTTGATCTCAATTCGGATAGCCTGATCTGGCGCGGCGCCACAGAGGCCGGGCAAGGCGGTCATCCGATCATCTTTGCCGCACCGGTTTTTTCGCAGATCGCCCAGCTCAAAGGCGACAGCGGCGCGCGCGAGGTCGTCGCGCAGGCCGCGAACAGGGTGGTGCTGGTCCCCCTGCCTGGAGAGCGCGCCCGGCGCGATCTCGATACGCCGGAGGACTGGGCCGCCTGGCGCTGCCGCATGCGGGACGCATGAGCCTGGCCCTGCAGCCTATTGACATAAAAAGATAAAAGGCGGACTGGCTACCCGGCCCGCTTCGAGCCTTACTCGGTCAACAACCGGGCCTCGTGCTTTTTCAGCGACCTGCGCGCAGAGGCATATTGGTTGATCCCGTCCATCGTCGCCAGCTCCGGAAACAACTCCAGGATCTCGCCACGCTGTTCGTCACCGATCCCGGCCAGGCTCAGATCGCCGGGCTGGAAGCTTTCGGTCCAGGCGCCGTCCGAGAGGATCACTTCATGCTGGTCGAACATGATGTGAATATAGGTGGTCTGCGAGACCTCAACGATGTCGATCCCCGCCATCCCGGTGAGATGTTTGGCGGCGACCAGCACCTCGCGCTCCTCGAAATAGAGCGCGGTGCGGTCATTGGCGACGAGCACCCGGTGATTGGGGCTGACCAGCATGTCACGTTCGGGCAGGTTGTTGCCAAGCGCGCCCTTCTGGATCAACACCGGGCGCAGATGCTCCGCCGCGGCGAGCTCGGCACCGCTCAAGGCCCGCGCGCCTGCCCAGCGGATGCGCTGGATGCCATTGTCGCGGGTGATCACGCGGTCGCCGACCTGCAACTCCTCGACCCGGCGCTCGCCCTGCGGCGTCGCGATACGGGTGCCCGGGGTGAAACAGGGGATGACATGCTCGATATTGGCGAAATCGAGCTGGCCCGAGGCGAGCGTGTCGTCGCGGTTGTCAAAGAAAAGCACCGTGCCGTTCTCGGCGTTGTCGGCATCATAGTGGATCTCGAGCCGCCCACCCTCGGGCCGCGCGCCGCGCAGATCGAGCGTGTCGAAATCATCGCCGCGCTCGCCGCCGTCGATCACATCGCCGGCATTGCCGCCGCGGAAGACATCGCGATCCCCGCCGCCGAGCATCGTATCGCGACCGGTGCCGCCGATCAGCGTGTCATCGCCGCTGCCGCCTTCGATCCGGTCATCGCCGCTGCCGCCTTTCAGCAGGTCGTCACCGCGATTGCCGCGCAGCAGATCATCGCCCTGACCGCCGATCAGCGTATCGTCGCCATTGCCGCCATAGAGACTGTCGTCGTCGATCCCGCCATCGAGATAATCGTCGCCGTTGCCGCCGAAGAGGCGGTCGTCGTCATCCCCGCCATAGACCTCGTCATCCCCGTCCCCCGCATAGACCGTGTCACGGCCGTTGTCGGGGCGGCGGTCCGGCGCATGGGGATGTTCGGCATCCGCATCGTCGGGGATGTCGAACGCATCGAAACCATGCGCGGGGTCGTTGCCCGCATAGATCGTGTCATCGCCCGCGCCGCCCAATATCAGGTCACTGCCCTCGCCGCCGACGATCCGGTCATCGCCGTCGCCGCCCGACACGGTGTCATCGTCGATGCCCGCGTCGATCACATCGTTGCCGTCGCCGCCAAACACCGTGTCGCGATCATCGCCGGTGCGGATCGTGTCGTTCCCGCCGCCGCCCTCGACACAATCGCGGTCGTTTTCGGGATCGGCGTCGGGGGCAAAGCCGAAACGGTCCTCCCGGCTATACGGATAGCCGCGATCCGGCGCCAGCGCACCCGAGGACGTGTCGATCAGGTCATCCCCGTCACCGCCGAGCACCGTGTCGCGCCCGGCGCCGCCGATCAGCGTGTCGTCGCCCGCCCCGCCCTCGATCCGGTCATCGCCGCTGCCGCCTTCGACGCGGTCATCGCCCGCGCCTGCCAGCACCGTGTCATTCCCGGCCCCGGCGCGGACGAAATCGTCGTTGGCTGCCGCCCCGTCGAGCACCGCATCCCCGGCGTCGATCCGGTCGCCCTCGGGATCGCCGGTGTAATCCGCATCGATCAGATCGGCCCCGTCGGTACCGTCGACATAGCCGTCGAGCGGCGCGCCGGAAGGATCGCCCGCGTCGTCAAAGACCAGATTGTCCACCGCGCCGGAACCGGCGAGCTGCACTTCCATGCGGCTCACGCCTGCAACGTTGAACGCCACGCAGCGTTCGCCGCCGTTGCCGGTCGGGTCGATGAAATGGGTCTCGATCACATCGCCATGCGCGTCATAGAAGATCACCCGCGTTCCTCCGCCGCCGGTCTCCTCGATATCCTTGAAGGTCAGGCTCTCCATCCGCACGGCCGCGTCGAAATCGAAGAGCAGGCTGCCGCCGCGGGCATTGTCGTCGGGATCGCAGCGGTCACCGTCCTCGGAGATGATCAGCAGGCCGCCGAGCGTGTCCGAGGCCAGGTCCCTGTCGCCTCCGGTCGGGTTGGCGCTGTCGAAGATCATCGCGCGCCCGGAACCGCCGCTGGCGGAGATCGTGACGCCTTCGCTGCGGTATTCGTCATCCACCACGGTACCGGCGGCGAGGTCGTTGAAATCGATTGTCTTGATCATGAACATGTCTCCTGAACGTGGCCGCAGGGGGCGCGCAACGCGACCGAACGGAAAATAGATACGAAGCTGTGCAGAGGTGCGCCCGGCAGGGTGAAGCGCGCGACGCGCCCGGCCCGGCGGGATCGTTCATGTCTTGTTGCGGCACTCATTACACTCACTCCTCAGAACCATGCGCTCCCCCGCGAAAGTCATGCCTTTGCGGCATGCGGCGGCGCGCATCTGCTCAAACGGGGAACGGCAAGCGGCGACGGGCGCGGAAAACGGCTCCCGCGTCGCTGCGTGCAAATGGTCGCGATACCGCGGCGTAAGGCGCATCTGACGCATTCCAGATGCGTCGCATGCGGCCGCCCCCCGTGACCTTCAGACATTGCCCCCCAGTTGAGCAGGGTCATCAATACCGGCGGAAATGCGGCAGACAAAGCGAAAAATGACCGAAAAGTGTCACGATGTTGCGCCGCAGCGGCGGGAGCGGAGGCTGTGCCGTGGCGAACGCCCGATCTGTGCAGCCGATTGTTTCCCCGCGGCCTGTGTGTGCCGGGCGCGATGGGGCAAGCCAGACAGGATCAGGCCGCATCGGCGGCGGCCCGGCACGGTCCTGCACACGCGCCATTGTCGCGGTTGCGGCACCAATCCCGAGACCCGACGGCGCCTCCATCTCCGGAAATTTTTTGCGCGACCGGCAGGATTGCGCGTTGCCGTCCCGGAACCAATGCGCCGCCATGGGTGAGATTATCCGCAATCACCGGAAATAGCGGAGATCCTGCGGCGAATCACCTGTACAAGCACGATCAGCGCTCATTGCAAACTCGGCTGCGGGGTTGTGGCATGGTCGAGGAGACCATTGGTACCCAAGGCCGGACTCGAACCGGCACGCCTTGCGGCGGGGGATTTTGAATCCCCTGCGTCTACCATTCCGCCACTTGGGCACGGGCCGCGTTTAGCCTGCATCACGTGACAGGGCAAGAATAATTTCGCGCGCCGACAAGGTGACTTGACGGGGGCCGCGGTCCATGGTGTTGCACAGAGCAGCAACCGGAGCCGCCCATGATCCGCCGCCTTTATGACTGGACCATCGAACTTGCCGATCACCGTCACGCGCTCTGGGCGCTGGCGCTGGTGGCCTTCATCGAAAGCTCGGTTTTCCCGATCCCGCCGGACATCCTGATGATCCCGATGATCCTCGCCAATCCGCGCCGCGCCTGGCTGGTTGCCACTGTGGCGCTGGTGGCCTCGGTGCTGGGCGGGCTGCTTGGCTATGCGATCGGGGCGCTGGCTTTCGAGACGCTCGGCCAGCCGATCCTGGCGTCGCTGGGCAAGGCCGATGCGATGGCGGAGTTTTCCACCCGGTTCAACGACGTGGGTTTCTGGGCGGTGCTGACCGCGGGGATCACGCCCTTCCCCTACAAGGTCATCACCATCATGTCGGGCTGGACCGGCATGCCGCTCGGGACCTTCATCGCCACCTCCATACTGGCGCGCGGCCTGCGGTTCTTTATTGTTGCCGGGCTGCTCTGGCATTTCGGCGCGCCGATCCGCGACTTCATCGAGCGCCGCCTCGGGCTGATGTTCAGCCTCGCGGTCATGCTGTTGTTCGGCGGTTTCGCCGCGGTGCGTTTCCTGTGAGCCGCCGCAGCCTCATCGCGCTGGCGACGCTCGGCTCTGCGGCGCTGCTGCTGGGCGCTTTCGCCTTCCAGCATCTTGGCGGCTACGCCCCCTGCAAGCTCTGCCTCTGGCAGCGCTGGCCCCATGCGGCGGCGGTTGTGGTCGGGCTGGTGCTTCTGACCGGGGCGCCGCGCGGGCTGATCTGGCTCGGGGCGGCGGCGGCGGCCGTCACGGCCGGGCTCGGCATCTATCATGCGGGGGTGGAATGGGGTTTCTGGCCCGGCCCGTCCTCCTGCACCGGCGGCGGGCTCGACCTCGGCGGCATGAGCGGCGGCGACCTGCTGTCGATGGATGCGCCAAGCGGGCTGGTGATGTGCGATGCCGTCGTCTGGTCGCTGGCCGGTCTGTCGATGGCAGGCTGGAATGCGCTGCTCTCGCTCGTGCTCGTGGCGCTCTGGGTGCTGGCGGCGCGGCGGCGCGAACGCCGCGTCTAGACCGCTTTCAGGGTCTTCAGCAGCAGGCTGGTCTCGCTGGAAATCACCCCGTCGAGCCGCCTGATCCGCGCCAGTACCGCGTCGAACTGCTCCAGTGTTTCGGTGCCGATCTCGACGATCAGATCCCAGCGCCCGTTGGTCGAATGCACCGCGCGCAGGTCGGCCATGTTGCTGAGCTGGCGCGAGATCCGATCCGCGCCGCGCCCTTCGATTCCGATCATCATCATGCCGCGCACCGGGTCCTGACGCACATCGGCGCGGGTCACCACGCTGAAGCCGACGATCTCGCCGCGTTCGCGCAGCCGCGCGAGCCGGGCCCGCACGGTGGCGCGGGACAGCCCCAATATGCTGGCAAGGTCCGACAGCGACACGCGCGCGTCGTGCCGCAGGGCGGCGATCAGCCGATGGTCCGTTTCGTCCATTATCTCTATCCGAAGTGATCAATTCGCTCACGATATGGTCGATATGGTCGCTTGTCGATGTCCCGATCTGCCGGATACTCACGGGAAACCGTTTTGGGAGAGATCGAATGAGTGAACAGAATTGCATTCTTGTCGGCGCGCCGATGGATTCGGGCAAGCGCCGCACCGGTTGCCTGATGGGGCCGGATGCGTTTCGCACCGCCGGGCTGGCGGCGGCGCTGGAAAATCTCGGGCATCGGGTCAGCGACCGGGGCAATGTCGCGCCTGCTCCGTTCACGCCGAAGGACAACGGCAAGATCCACGCGCTGGAAGAAACCATCGCCTGGACCGAAGCGCTGGCCGATGCCGCCGAAGACACCCTTAAGGACGGACTGCCGATCTTCATGGGCGGCGATCATGCGCTGTCGCTCGGCACCGTACTCGGCGCGATGCGCCATGCCGACAGGCTGAACCGCCCGCTCTTCGTGCTCTGGCTCGATGCCCATACCGATTTCCACACGCCCCATACCACCGACAGCGGCAACCTGCATGGCACGCCGCTTGGCTATGTCACCGGGCGCGAGGGGTTTGACGGCTTTCCGAAGGTCGACAACCCTCTGCCGCAGGAGAATATCGCCATGATCGGCCTGCGCTCGGTCGATGCGCCGGAACGCGCGGCGCTGCAGGAGACGGCGATCCAGCGGGTGGATATGCGCGAGATCGACGAGACAGGGATCGCCCGGCCGCTGACCCGCTTCCTCGACGGGGTCGAAGCCGCTAACGGCATGCTGCATGTCTCGCTCGATGTCGATTTCCTCGACCCCTCGGTCGCCCCGGCGGTCGGCACCACGGTGCCCGGCGGCGCCACGGTGCGCGAGGGTCATCTGGTGATGGAGATGCTGCATGACAGCGGGCTGATGACCTCGCTCGATCTGGTCGAGCTGAACCCGTTTCTCGACGAGCGCGGCCGCACCGCGCAGCTGATGGTCGATCTCGCCGCGTCCGCGCTTGGCCGCCGTGTCTTCGACCGACCGACCCGCGCCTATTGAGCCTGCTCCCCGATATGAAAGTGACTTGAAATGACCAATCTGAAACCCTCCGACAAGGCGCTGGTGCCTTTCGTTTCCGTCGATCACATGATGAAGCTGATCCATCACATCGGCGTCGAGCCGATGCTTGCCGGGCTGGCGGAATATATCGAGGCCGATTTCCGGCGCTGGGAGCTGTTTGACAAGACGCCGCGCGTGGCGAGCCATTCCGAGAAGGGCGTGATCGAGCTGATGCCGACCTCCGATGGCGATGTCTATGGCTTCAAATATGTCAACGGTCATCCGTCCAACACCGCCGAGGGGCTGCAGACGGTCACCGCCTTCGGGCTGCTGGCGGATGTCTCGAACGGCTATCCGGTGCTGCTGACCGAGATGACCATGCTCACCGCGCTGCGCACCGCCGCGACCTCGGCGCTGGTGGCGCGGCTGCTGGCGCCCAAGGGCAGCCATGTGATGGCGATGATCGGCAATGGCGCGCAGTCGGAATTCCAGGGTCTGGCGATGAAGGCGATCTGCGGCGTCGATGAGATCCGCCTTTATGACATCGACCGGGCAGCGACCGCGAAATGTGCGGCGAACCTTGCCGGTCAGGGCCTGAAAGTGGTCGAATGCACCAGCGCCGAAGAAGCAATGCTGGGCGCGCAGATCATCACCACCTGCACGGCGGACAAGCAATATGCCACGATCCTGAGCGACAACATGGTCGGCGCCGGGGTGCATATCAACGCCATTGGCGGCGATTGCCCCGGCAAGACCGAGCTCGCCCCGGCGATCCTGCACCGGGCCGGGATCTTCGTGGAATATCCCGAGCAGACCCGGATCGAGGGCGAGATCCAGCAGCTTGAGCCCGACCATCCGGTAACCGAGATCTGGCAGGTGCTGACCGGTCAGGCGCAGGGGCGCACGGACGAGAAACAGATCACCCTGTTCGATTCCGTCGGCTTCGCGATCGAGGATTTCTCGGCCCTGCGCTACGTGCGGGACCAGATCGGCGAGACCGGGCTGTTTCATCCGCTCGACCTGCTGGCCGATCCCGACGATCCGCGCGACCTGTTCGGCATGTTGCAGCGCGCCAGGGGCTGAGCGCCGGGCCTGCGCCCTGCTCGGGGCGCGGGCCAATCTATTTCGTCACGTCATGGCCATAGAGCCAGTCGAAGGCGCCGATCATCCGGCCGGGCGCCAGACGTGAGCCGATCCGCAGCATGCCATGGGCGGCAAAGCGCAGCGGTCCGGGGCGCAGATGATAGCGCCAGGCATTGCCCTCGGCGGCCCGGATCACCCGCCGCACCCTTTTCTCGCGCCGCTGCTGATAGCTCTCTAGCGCCGCCGCGGGCGCCTCCCGGCTCAGGCAATCCGCCAGCACCCAGGCATCCTCCAGCGCCATATTCGCCCCCTGCGCGAGGAAGGGCAGCGTCGGATGCGCGGCGTCCCCGAGCAGCGCCACGCCGTCGCCATGCCAGCGGTCAGCCACCTTGTGGTGATGCAGCCCCCAGAGGGTGACCTCCCGGACCGCCGCGATCATCCCGGCGGCGCGGCCCTGAAACCCTGCAAAGGCCGCGCGCAGATTGGCCGGATCATCGGCATGGTTCCAGCCCTCCGCCGCCCAATCCGCGCGTTCCTCCACCGCCACGAGGTTGACGAGATCCCCGCCGCGCAGCGCGTAGCTGACCAGATGCCGCCCCGGCCCCATGGTGACCTGCGCCTCGGGCGGATGGGCGACGTCATTGGGCACCAACGCGCGCCAGGCCACCTGACCGGAGAACCGGGCTGCATCGGACCCGTTGAGCCGGGCGCGTGCGATGGAATGGATGCCATCCGCCGCGATCACCAGCTCGGCGCGCCGCAGGCTGCCGTCCCGCAGCGCCACCTGCGGCAGCGCGCCAGGGCGAATGCGCGTCACGTCGGCGCCGAATTCGCAGGTCACATTGGCGCGCCGCGCCGCCCCGGCGAGCAATGCGACCAGATCGGCGCGATGGATGAAATAATAACGCTGATCCTCGGCCAGCCTTGTCAGATCGAGCCGCGCCACCGGGCCGCCGCCGCGATGATCGCGCAGCACCACCGCCTGCCCCTGCACCGCCGCGCCGCGTGCCAGCGCGGCTTCGAGCCCCAGGGCGCGCAGCACCGCCAGGCCGTTCGGGCTGACCTGCAGGCCCGCGCCGATCTCGCCGAAGCTCTCGGCCCGTTCCAGCAGGGTCACCGCCACGCCGCGCTGTGCCAAAGCGGTGGCCACCGCCAGACCGCCGATGCCACCACCGATCACGATGGCGTTCGAAATTCCCATGCCGCCTCCGAATGGCAAGACGCCGGAGCAATGCCCCGGCGTCGAACTCTGATCAGATCAGAAGCGATCAATCATCGCGGTGGACCTTCTCGCGCCGCTCGTGACGTTCCTGCACTTCCAGTGTCATCGTCGCGATCGGCCGGGCGTCCAGCCGCTTGAGCGAAATCGGGTCGCCGGTCACCGAGCAATAGCCGAACTCGCCCTCGTCGATCCGCCGCAGCGCAGCGTCGATCTTGGCGACCAGTTTGCGCGCGCGGTCGCGTGTGCGCAGCTCCAGCGCGCGGTCGGTCTCCTCGCTGGCGCGATCCGCTACATCCGGAATATTGCGCGTGCCGTCCTGCAACCCTTCGATGGTGTCGCGGCTGCCCGCCAGCAATTCCGCTTTCCAGTTCAACAATTTCCGGCGGAAATATTCGAGTTGCCGTTCATTCATGAAAGGCTCGTCCTCAGCCGGTGAATAATCATCCGGCAGGAAAACTCCCTGCTTCATACCATCATCCCTATGCGTTCCAACGTCTTGCATAAGAGGCCTGTCTCCCGACATTACTCCCTGCCGGTGCTCTACCGCAGCGTCAGCAGATTGTCACTACACAATCCCCACGAATCCCGGTTAAACACGGCGCTGAAAAGCCGTGTCACAGAAGGTTGAAAACAAGATGAAATTCCAAGGCACCGCCGAATATGTCGCAACCGACGACCTGACCATCGCCGTCAATGCCGCCGTGACGCTGGAGCGTCCGCTGCTGGTCAAGGGCGAGCCGGGCACCGGCAAGACGGAACTGGCCAGGCAGGTCTCGAACGCGCTCGGCCTGCGGATGATCGAGTGGAACATCAAGTCGACGACCAGGGCGCAGCAGGGGCTTTATGAATATGACGCGGTCAGCCGACTGCGCGACAGCCAGCTCGGCGACGAGCGGGTGCATGACGTGAAAAACTACATCCGCAAGGGCAAGCTCTGGGAAGCCTTCGAGGCGGACGAGAAGGTCGTGCTGCTGATCGACGAGATCGACAAGGCGGATATCGAGTTCCCCAACGACCTGTTGCAGGAGCTCGACAAGATGGAGTTCCACGTCTACGAGACCGGCGAGACGATCCGGGCCCGCAAGCGTCCGATCGTGATCATCACCTCCAACAACGAAAAGGAACTGCCCGACGCGTTCCTGCGCCGCTGTTTCTTCCACTACATCCGCTTCCCGGAGATCGACACGCTGCGCCGCATCGTCGAGGTGCATCACCCCGGCATCAAGGAAAGCCTGCTTTCCACCGCGCTCACACAGTTCTACGAGATCCGCGACCAGGCCGGGCTGAAGAAGAAGCCCTCGACATCCGAAGTGCTCGACTGGCTGAAGCTGCTGCTGGCCGAGGACATGGACGCCGCCGACCTGCGCCAGGACGGCAAGAGCGCCCTGCCCAAGCTGCACGGCGCGCTGCTCAAGAACGAGCAGGACGTGCATCTCTTCGAACGTCTCGCCTTCATGGCACGCGGCCAGCGCTGAGCCCGCCAACCTTGCTCGGCGCCTGAAAGCGTCGAAAAGATCCGGCGCGTCGCAGACCCTGTGGCGCGCCACTCTTTTGCCCCATTTGCTCCCTAACATGAACCGGAAGTCGGGCGAAAAGACCCGGATCACGAGGCGTGAAGAGGGCAGGCAGTGACAAATATCGACAACGCGGAGCGTCCGTGTGCACCCGGGGCATGGGCACGGGGCGTGCAATGACGGCGCGGCTCATCCTGCCGCTGGTGCTGCTGCTCAATGCCTGCGTGCCCGCCTCGCAGCCCGGTATCGTGACCCGCGGGCAGATCGCCGAGAGCGCCCTGCCCCCGATGAAACGCTTCGCCGCTGCCGCCCAGCAGCACCGGCCACAGGGCAATGCCACCCTGGCCGCCGATTTCCTTGACCTGACCTTCCAGCTTGAAAACGGCCGCGCCCTGCCGGTGCTGACCCGCTTCGAAGGACCGGTCTCGCTGCGCGTCACCGGCACCCCGCCCGCCAGCCTCGCGCCCGACCTGCAGAGCCTGCTGGCGCGGCTGCGCAACGAGGCGGGGATCGACATCACCCTCACGCAGGGCCCGGACGCCGGCATCACCATCGCCGCCGTCAGCCGCCGAGAGATCAACAGCCTGCTGCCCGACGCCGCCTGTTTCGTGGCACCCAATGTCGGCTCGCTCGCCGAATATCGCCGGGCCCGCCGCACGCCGCAGACGAGCTGGGCGAATCTGCAGCGCCGCGAAAGGCTGGCGATTTTCCTGCCCCATGACGCAAGCCCGCAGGAGCTGCGCGACTGCCTGCACGAGGAACTGGCCCAGGCGCTGGGTCCGCTCAATGACCTCTACCGGCTCTCCGGTTCGGTGTTCAACGACGACAATGTGCATAACGTGCTGACCGGTTTCGACATGCTGATCCTGCGCATCACCTATGATCCGGCGCTGCGCTCGGGCATGTCGCGAGAGGAGGTCGCCGCCGCCCTGCCTGCCCTGCTCGCCCGGATCAATCCGGGCACCGATGCCGCGAGCGCCGCGCCGGTCACCCGCACGCCGCGGGTCTGGATCGCGGCGATCCAGACCGCGCTCGGCCGTAACGTCGCGCCCGCCGCGCGCCGCGTGGCGGCAGAGGATGCCCTGCGCATCGCCAGACACCAGGGCTGGCAGGATCACCGCCGCGGCTTTTCGCATTACGCCATGGGCCGGGTGCTGCAGCGTGATGACCCGGCGGCGGCGCAGCGGCATTATCGTACAGCCGATGGCTTTTACGCCCGTCAGCCCGGCACCGCGCTGCACCGCGCCCATGTCGCCACGCAGCTCGCCGCCCACGCGGTGATCGACGGCGACGGAGCGCGCGCGCTGGCCGAGATCGCGCCGCATATCGCCACCGCACAGCGTCACGAAAACGCCGCCCTGCTCGCCACGCTGCTGCTGCTTCGGGCCGAAGCGCTGGAGCTCGAGCAGCGCGCCGAAGAAGCCGCGGCGGTCAGGCTGGACAGTATCGGCTGGGCGCGATACGGCTTTGGCCCTGACTGGGCTGTGCGGGCCAAGCTGCGCGAGATCGCCTCGCTGAACCCGCGCAAGGGATAGCGACGGAACCAATATGATCGTAATTGCAATGGCCATCATCGGGGCAGTGATCGGCGCCATGACCGCGCGCAAACGCGGCGGCAACCGCAAGGACATCGGCCAATATGCCGCCGGATACGGGCTCGCCTTCACCATCGCGGGCATGTTCCTGACCATCCTCGTGGACCGTCTCTTCAACGTGGTCTGAACGCGATGTTCCTGCCCTTCTTCGAACAGCTGCGCAAACACGGCGTGCCGGTCTCGCTGCGGGAATTCCTCGCCTTCCTCGACGGCATGGCCGCGGGGCTCGCCACCTATGATGTCGAGGCCTTCTATTACCTCGCGCGGGTCGCGATGGTGAAGGACGAGCGCAATATCGACAAGTTCGACCGTGCCTTCGCCGCCACGTTCCAGGGATTGGAAAACATCAGCCTCGACGCGGTCGACATCCCCGGCGACTGGCTCGAGAAGATGGCCGAGAAACATCTCAGCGCCGCTGAAATGGCCGAGATCGAGGCGCTCGGCGGTTTTGACAAGCTGATGGAGACGCTGAAGGAGCGGCTGAAGGAACAGGAAGGCCGCCACCAGGGGGGCAACAAGTGGATCGGCACCGCGGGCACCTCGCCCTTCGGCGCCTATGGCTACAACCCCGAAGGCGTAAGGATCGGCCAGAAGGAGAGCCGCCACCAGCGTGCCGTCAAGGTCTGGGACAAACGCGAATTCCGCAATCTCGACGACAATGTCGAAATCGGCACCCGCAACATCAAGGTTGCGCTGAAACGCCTGCGCCGCTGGGCACGCGACGGCGCCAACGAGGAGCTCGACCTCTCCGGCACGATCCGCGCCACCGCCGAACATGGCTATCTCGATGTGAAGACCCGCCCCGAACGGCGCAATGCCGTCAAGGTCCTGCTGTTTCTCGACGTAGGCGGCTCGATGGATCCGCATATCAGACTGGTCGAGGAATTGTTCAGCGCCGCCAAGGCCGAGTTCAAGCATCTCGAACATTACTATTTCCACAATTGCCTCTACGAAGGCGTCTGGCGCGACAATGCCCGGCGCTGGGAGGCGCAGATCCCGACCCATGAGGTGCTGCGCACCTATGGCTCCGATTACAAATGCATCTTCGTCGGCGATGCCTCGATGTCGCCCTATGAGGTCGCCTATCCGGGTGGAGCCAATGAACACTGGAATGCCGAGGCGGGCGCCACCTGGCTGGCCCGGGCGCGCGATCAATGGCCGGGCCATCTGTGGATCAATCCGGTGCCGGAAAGATACTGGCCCTATACCCAGTCGATCGCGATGATCCGCGAGATCTTCGGGCCCGAGGCAATGGTGCCGATGACGCTCGAAGGGCTTTCGCGCGGCATCAAGACCCTGAGCCGCTGACCCGGAACCAGCCGCCTCCCGAAGCGTTGGTCTTGCAACCAATCGTGAAAGGACATTCCATGACAATCAAGAAATCGGGCTCGGCCCGCTGGAGCGGCAATCTCAAGGAAGGCAAGGGCCATGTCTCGACCCAGACCAAGGTGCTCGATGACCAGCCCTATGGGTTCAACACAAGGTTCGAGGACAAACCCGGCACCAACCCCGAAGAATTGATCGGCGCCGCCCACGCGTCGTGCTTCTCCATGGCCCTGTCGATGATCCTCGAAGGCGAGAACCTCGTCGCCGACAAGGTCGAGACCAAGGCGACCGTGCATCTTGAGCAGAAGGACAGCGGCTTCCACATCCCCAAGGTCCATCTCGACGTGACCGCCAGCATCCCCGATGCCAGCGCCGAGCAATTCGAGAAGGCCGCCAAGACCGCCAAGGAAAACTGTCCGATCTCGAAGCTGCTCACCGCCGAGATCACCATGGACGCCAAACTCGCCTGAGCCTCGGGGGCCGGTCCGCGCGACCGGCCCTTCTTTATGCTTCAAATACTCGCGCGCGCAGCGCTCCTGCCCTTGCGCCCCGCCGGACCATGGCCATATTGATCCCATGATCCGCGTCCTGCCCATCCTGCTGGCCATTCTCGTTGCCATCGCCATGTACCGCTTCTCGGCCTGGCGCACGGCCCGGGAGCTCGACGCCCGTTCGACCGAACTGATGGACCCGGCGCTGCGCGATGTCACCTCTCGCATGGCCGGCGCGCTCGATCTGCCGCGGATCAAGGTCAATCTCTACGAAATCGCGCCGATCAACGGGCTGGCGGCCCCGGATGGGCGCATCTTCATCACCCGTGGCTTCTACAACAAGTTCAAGTCCGGCGAAATCAGCGCCGAGGAGTTGGCGAGCGTGATCGCCCATGAGCTCGGCCATGTAGCGCTCGGCCATGCGCGGCGGCGGATGATCGATTTTTCCGGCCAGAACGCGCTGCGCACCGCGCTGGCGATGGTGCTCGGGCGGCTGATCCCCGGTGTCGGCATTCTGATCGCCAATTTCGCCGCCCGGCTGCTGGCGGCCCGGCTGTCGCGGGGCGATGAATACGAGGCCGATGCCTATGCCGCAGCGCTGCTTACCAAGGCCGGGATCGGCGTGGCGCCGCAGATCTCGATGTTCCGCAAGCTTGACGCCATGAGCCAGGGTGCCGGCGGCGTGACCCCGGCCTGGTTGATGAGCCATCCCAAGACGGATCAGCGGATCGCCGCCCTGACGCAGCTGCAGTCGCGCTGGGAGGGCTGAAGCGCTTTTACCGCGTCAGCGCCTTGGCCAGACGCGGCAGGCGGGCTTTCTTGAGCAACGGGCGCAATTGCCAATCCGCGCCGGACAGCCGCCGCGCCTCGGCCAGCACCTTTTCGGCGACCTCGGCCATTATCTCGGGATGGCGGGCGTGAAGCCCGGCCAGGAACGTATCCGGTTCGACGCGCTCCAGCCCCTCTTCGGCAAGGACATCGCGCGGAAAATCCTTGGCATTGAGGGTCATGATCGCATCGGCGCTGGCATTGATGGCGATCGCGAGCACATGCAGATCATTCGCATCCGGCAGGTAGAGCCGCGACTCGAGCCCCGACGCGGGAGGGCAGATCGCCTTCGGCCAGTCGCGGCGCAGCAGCGCCAGCTCCGCCTCGGCCTGGGCGACGCCGAGCGCGCCGAGCTTGGCCGCCGCCAGCCGCCATTCCTCCAGGATACGCTCGGACCACAGCGGCACCAGCAGACCGGCACGCGCCGCGCCGAGCACCATTTCGCGCATCACCGTCGGGTAGAGGACGCAGGTGTCGATCAAAAGACGCGGCGCTGCCGGTGTCACAGGCGGAAGAACAGCGATTTCAGGTAGCCGGACTCGGCGAGCTGCGGCAATTGCGGATGATCCGGCCCGGCAAAACCGGTGTGCAGCAACATTCCCCGGCGCCCCGCCCGCCCGATGCCGCGCACCGAGGCGGTGCGGAACTGCGTCAAATCCGCGGCGTGGGAACAGGAGCAGAGACCGAGAATACCGTTTTCGGCAACCAGCGGCGCGGCGAGGCGGGCGATCTTCTCATAGGCGCGCAGTCCGGCCTCGAGCGCCGGGCGCGACGGCGCGAAGGCGGGTGGATCGCAGATCACCACGTCAAATTCCGCGCCCTCGGCGCGCAGCGCGGTCAGCGTCTCGAAAGCATCGCCCTGGCGCGTGCTGAACTGTCCGGACTTGCCCATCGCGGCGGCACCGGCATTTGCCAGTTCGAGAGCCGGGGCGGATCCGTCAACTGCGACGGCCGCGCTGGCCCCGGCCGCCAGCGCCGCGAGGGAGAAGCCGCCCACATGTGAAAAGACGTCGAGCACGCGGGCGCCCTTGGCGAGATTGGCGGCGAAAGCATGGTTCGGCCGCTGGTCGTAGAAAAGTCCGGTCTTCTGCCCGCCGGTCAGGTCGGCCATATAGATGGCTTCGTTCATCGGCACCTCGACCGGCGCGTCGGGCGCCTGTCCGGCCAGCACGGCGCCGACATCATCGAGACCTTCCAGCGCGCGGGTGCGCCCGGCGGCGTTCTTCAAGACGTTGGAGACCCCGGTCACCTCGATCAGCGCCGCGCAGAGCGGTTCGATCAGCGCATCGGCCCAGGCCGCGTTCGGCTGGATCACGCAGGTATCGCCGAAACGGTCGATGACCACACCGGGCAGACCGTCGGCCTCGGCATGGACAAGCCGGTAGAACGGCGCGTCGTAGATCAGGTTGCGCAGCGCCAGCGCGCGGGCGATGCGATGCGCGAACCATTCCCGATCGAGCAGCGCCTCGGCATTCTGATCGAGGATCCGCGCGATGATCTTGCTTTGGGGATTGACCGCGACCAGCCCCATCGGCTGACGCGCGTCGTCCTCGAGCTGCGCCAGGGTGCCGGGGGCCAGCGCCCTGGTGCGCCGGTCGGTGACCAGTTCGTTGGCATAGACCCAGGGAAAGCCGTGGCGGATCGCGCGGGCATTGGCTTTCGGCAGGAGCCGGACCACGGGCAGTGAGGCGGAGGGGGTAAGGGGCGCTGTCATGGCGCCCCGTCTAGTCATTTCGACGGCGCGAGGGAAGATCAGATTTTGGCGGGCGCGCTGCCACTCGTGGCCCCGGCCACCATGGCCGCAGCGGTCTGCTGTAATTGCGCACGGATCACGTTGCCGAGATGCGCGGAGATACGCACCTTCTGGGTCTCGCCGCGCTGCTCCGCCGCGATCGCCCGCTTCCCGCCATAGCCGCGCAGATCCGCTTCGATCTCGCGGGTCGGTGCCAGCACCGCGCCGCTGCGCGCATCGCGTACCGTCAGCAGGAACTTGATCGAATGGATGCCGCCGACACTGTAGCGGGTCTTCTCGGTCAGGGCGTGGAAGCGGGTCACCTCGACATCGAGCACCACCGGCCGGCCCTTGAGATCGGCCGTTCCGGCGGCGAGCGCATCCTCGAAAATGGTCTTGACCTGCGCGTGACGGTCCCCGATCGGATCCTCGCGCCAGACGATGTCACCGCTCGGATAATAGCGGTTGGCCTCGGAAACCTCGAGGCTCCTGGGCACCGAGACATTGATCTTGCGGACCTGCAGCGGGGCCGCGGCGCGCTGTCCGGCCATGTCGAGCGACGCGGTGGCGGTGGCATTGCGGCTGACCGTCTGCGGCGCGGCGCAGGCCGACACGATCACACCAAGGCCGAGCGCCGCGATCAATTTGAAAGCTTTCATGACATCCTCACTCTTGAACCGGCAAATCCCGGGAATACCCCTCGTTTGACGGGAAACTATGGCCGCAATGCGGCGTGTTCGTGACCGCAAAGGCATTTTTCCATGGCTTTCGCGAGGCACTCCACCGGGAAGGAAAGACCGTCGCGGCAGGGTCAGCTGCGCGGACGGCTGCGCCAGCCCCCGCGGCGGCGCGGCGCGGCCATGCCGCCCAGCCCTTCCTTGAGCACCTCGGTCATCGGATGGGCCTCCGCGCCCGCGCCGTGATGAGCCAGCAGGCGGCGGATCGCCGCGCCCGTGTCGCTTTCCAGCGGCAGGCTCAGCGCCCAGTCGAGAAAGATCGACCGGCATTCCGCCTTGGTGATCCCCTCGATCCTGTAGGATTCCCGGATCAGCCCCTTGGGATCTTCCGCGTTGGTCGTGTTCATGGGCCATCGTCCTCCGTCTGTCCGGGCGCCTCTTCGCGCAGCGCCCGGTCGATGATCGTCGCCGCGGCGCTGCATTTCTGTGACATATGCGACAGCAGCGATTCAAGATCGTCATGCTGCAACGTGCGGCACAGGAATGCGATGCCGGCCGCGCCCAGCGTCTCGGGGTCTAGCGGCGCGGAGGACAGGAGCCGCGCTGCACATTGCAGGGTCCAGCAATCGCCATAGGCCGCCGCCAGGTCGGCCTGCTCGCGCGGTCCGATCACCCCCGCATCGGGCAGCGCGGCGATCCCCTCCCCGATGTCGCGGCACGCGCGGCCCGAGATCAGCGTGCCGGCCTGCGCGAAGAGTTCGATGTCCTGCAACCGCCCCGGCCCGATCTTGGCATCGAGCGGACCGGCACCGGATTTCGCCGCCGCGATCCGGGCACGCATCTGCGCCACTTGCGCGAGAACCTCGTGGCGCGCGCGCGGCTGCTGCAGGATCTGGCGGCGCAACGTCTCGACATCCTGCGCCAGATCCTGCGGTCCGGCGATCACCTGCGCACGGGTCAGCGCCAGATGTTCCCAGATCCAGGCCTCGGTCATCTGGTAGCTCTTGAAACTCGCAAGGCTGGTGGCCACCGGCCCCTGATTGCCCGAAGGCCGCAGCCGCATGTCGACCTCATAGAGCCGCCCCTCGGCCATCGGGGCGCTGAGGGCGGTGATCATCGCCTGGGTCAGACGCGCATAATAGGCCCGCGTCGCCAGCGGTCGGCGGCCCTCCGACATTTCCTGTTCCTGCGGATCATAGATCACGATCATGTCGAGATCCGACGTCGCGGTCAGCCGCCCGGCGCCGAGCGAGCCCATGCCGAGCAACACCGCCCCGCGCCCCGGCGGCGGCCCGTGACGCAGGGCGAATTGCGCGGTGACGACGGGCCAGAGCACACTCAGGACGGCACGGGCCAGATCGGCATATTGCACACTGGCACGATCCGCATCGATCAACCCGCGCAGATGATGAACGCCGATGCGGAAATGCCATTCGCGTGCCCAGCGACGGGTGCCGTCCAGCCGGGTCTCGTAATCGCTTTCGTGCGCCAATGTCTCCTCCAGCATGTCCTGCAGCGCCGCCTGCCCCGGCCAGGGCGAGAAGAAATCCCCGCCCAGCACCGCGTCGAGCACTCCGGCATTCTGCGACAGATGCCGTGCCAGCGCCGGAGAGGTGCTGACGATGTCGATCAGCAGATCGGCAAGCTGCGGGTTGACCTTGAGCAGGGAGAAAAGCTGCACCCCGGCGGGCAGACCGGCGAGAAAGCCGTCAAAGGCCCGCAACGCCTCGTCGGGGCGTCCGGCCTCGGCCAGCCGCGCCAGCAGATCGGGCTTGAGCCTCGCGAAGATCGCCGCCGCCCGGGGCGAGCGCAGGGCCGGGTAGCTCAGCCAGCGATCGATCACCGCCGCGTCGAACTGGTGATCGCCGGGCAAGGGCAGCGGCGTCGGCTCGCGGCTGGCGGCGAAGAACCCCTCGGTCAGCTCATGCACCGCGTTGAGCCGCGCCACCAGATCGGCCTTGAGAGCCTCGGTATCCATATCCACCATGCAGGCCAGCCGGTCGAATCCCGCCTCGCTGCGCGGCAGGGCATGGGTCTGCGCGTCCTGGATCATCTGCAACCGGTGCTCGATGCCGCGATGCGCCCGGTAATGATCGCCGAGCGCGGCCACCGCATCCTCGGGAACCCAGCCCTTCCGGGCCAGCACCTGGAGGGCGGGCAAGGTGCCGCGCAGCCGCAGATCGACATCGCGCCCCCCGGCGATGAGCTGCCGGGTCTGGGTGAAGAACTCGATCTCGCGAATCCCGCCGCGGCCGAGCTTCATGTCATGTCCCGAAAGGGTGATCGGCCCGCCCAGCCCCTTGTGCTCGCGGATCGCCAGCCGCATGTCATGGGCGTCCTGGATCGCCGCGAAATCGAGATGCCGCCGCCAGACGAAAGGCCGCAACGTGGCGAGGAATTTCTCTCCCGCCGCGAGATCCCCGGCACAGGGCCGCGCCTTGATATAGGCCGCCCGCTCCCAGGTCCGCCCGAGCGATTCATAATAGCGCTCCGCGGCCTCCATCGCCATGCAGACCGGGGTCACGCCGCTGTCCGGGCGCAGCCGCAGATCGGTGCGAAAGACATAGCCTCCCGCGGTGATATCGCTGAGCATCCCGCTCATCGCACGGGTGGCCCGCACGAAACCGGCCCGCGCCTCGTGAAAGTCATCCCTGCCGAAACGGGTCTCGTCGAACAGGCAGATCAGGTCGATGTCGGAGGAATAATTCAGCTCCCGCGCCCCCATCTTGCCCATCGCCAATACCACCATGCCGCCGCCGCTCGCGAGGTCCTCCTCCGTCAGCCCCGGCAGCTTGCCCCGCCTGAGCTGCACGGCAAGGCTGGCGCGCAGCGCGGCCTGACAGGCGGCATCGGCGAAATCGCTGAGCGCGCCGGTCACCTCCTCGAGCTCCCAGACCCCGCCGAGATCGGCAATGCCGGTGAGCAGCGCCACCCGCCGCTTGCCCTGGCGCAGCGCTTCAGCGGGATCGGCAAGCCCGGGTTCACGCACAGTTTCGATGACAGAGCGCAGTCCCGCCTCGGGATCGGCGCAGGCGTCTATGAACCACTCGGTCTCCTTCTCCAGCAGATTCATCAGATAGGGCGAGATCGAGGCCGCCGCGATCACCACTTCCGCGAGTTCGGGCGGCAGATCCCCAAGCAGCGCCGCCGCATCGCGGGCGCGCCCCGAATGATAGGGTCGCGGGGTACGGGTAAGCCTTGCGGCGAGGGAAGATGCTGTCATGGCCTCAGCATTGAAGAGCAGCGCCGCGCAGGTCAACAGCCAAGCAGCGCAGGGAGCCCGGCGCAGGCCCGCCCGACAATCGCCATTCACAATGTGAAAAACATTTACATCTCCCCTTGCAATGACCGGCTGTCCACCCAATCTAGGTAATGTGAAGGACATTCACATACCCGAACCGAGAAGGCCCGAGGCGGGCCTCCCCCGAACCGAAAGGCATCTTCGATGACGACACTGACTTCCAACACCGTTTACAGGGCCCGGCCGGGCTGGCTGGCCCGGGCCGAAGGCTGGCTCGATGACAAGGGCAAGGGTGCCTGGATCGCCGCCATGATCCTCGGCTTCGTGGTCTTCTGGCCCATCGGACTCGCCCTGCTGGCCTATATGATCTGGAGCAATCGCATGTTTTCATCCAAATCCTGCGCCCGTCGCAGCCCCCGTTTCGCCGCCCCCTCGCGCAGCACCGGCAATGCCGCCTTCGACGCCTACAAGGAGGATACCCTGCGCCGCCTCGAAGAGGAGCAGCATAATTTCGAAGCCTTCCTGAAGCGTCTGCGCGAAGCCAAGGACAAGGCCGAGTTCGACCAGTTCATGGACGAACGCGCCAAGCGCAGCGATGCCGACGCCGAGGCCTGATCGCGCCAACACGCCGCCCCGCATGACGCGGGGCGGCCCGTTCCCTGCACCGGAGAAAGCCGCCATGCTGCGCACCCCCGATCCCGAGACCCATCCGCAATTTTACGAAGGCGTGCCGCTCAAGAGGCTCCTGGCCTGGCTTGTCGATGTCACCCTGATCGCATTGATCTGCGTCCTGCTGCTGCCCTTCACCGCCTTCACCGGCCTGTTCTTCTTCCCGCTGATGATGCTGGTGGTCGGCTTTGCCTACCGGGTGATCACGCTGAGCAACGGCTCGGCAACCTGGGGGATGCGGCTGATGGGGATGGAGCTGCGCGACCAGGCCGACGCGCCCCTCGATTTCACCACCGCGTTCCTGCACACTTCCGGCTATGCGGTGTCGATGGCGATGGCGCCATTGCAGCTCATCTCGGTGGTGCTGATGGCCACATCGGCGCGCTGCCAGGGCCTGACCGACATGCTGCTCGGCACCGCCGCACTCAACCGACGCCTGCGCGACTGAGCCGGGACCCATCCTTCCGCTTGTCGTTAACGCTATCGTGCGACAACACTACTTGGCGGCCTGCCGGAGGATTGATACACTTTCCCGGCTCAGACCCGGAAAAATCATGCGCCATACGTTGCCCCTCACCCCGCAGTTCTATGTGACTGCTCCACAACCCTGCCCTTATCTCGAGGGCCGGATGGAGCGCAAATTGTTCACCGCACTGCAGGGCGAGAACGCCCACCGGCTCAACGACAGCCTCTCGGCCCAGGGGTTCCGGCGCTCGCAGAACGTGCTCTACCGCCCCTCCTGCGCCGATTGCGCGGCCTGTCTCTCCGCCCGGATCGACGTGGCCGCCTTTCGCCCGAGCCGCAGCCAGAAACGTATCCTGCGCCGCAATACCGGGGTCACCCGCCGGGCCACCTCGCCCTGGGCGACAGAGGATCAATACGACCTGTTCCGCCGGTATCTCGACAGCCGCCACGCCGATGGCGGCATGGCCGATATGGATGTGTTCGAATTCGCCGCGATGATCGAGGAAACCCCGATCCGCAGCCGGGTCATCGAATATGCCGCTCCCGATGACGCAGCGCTGATCGGTGTCTGTCTGACGGACGTGCTCGCCGACGGCGTCAGCATGGTCTATTCCTTCTACTGCCCCGACCGCTCGCGCGACGGACTCGGCAATTACATCATCCTCGATCATATCGAGATCGCCCGCGCCGCGGGCCTGCCTTACGTCTATCTCGGCTATTGGGTGCCGGGCAGTCAGAAGATGGGTTACAAGGCCAAGTTCTCCGGGCTTGAGGTCTATATGGGCGGGTGCTGGCAACAGATGCGCGATCCGGAGAATTTCGAGCCGGACAATCATCCGCTCAGCAACGACCCGATCGCCGAACAGGTGGCCAATATCTCGCTCCCCGACATGGCGCGCGACCGCGGCTGAAACCGGCCCCCCGCTTCTTCTGACC